>JALYLO010000449.1 GCA_030774175.1 Actinomycetota bacterium | reverse complement strand
GCCGTCGAGACGACCGTCGGCGGCTCGCCGACGCCTTTGACGCCGTAGGGCGCATCCGGCTCGGCTTCCTCGATCAGCTCCGAGACGACGGGCGGCATGTCGAGCGTCGTCGGGATCAGGTAATCCGAGAAGCTCGCATTCGTGATCAGCCCGTCACGCGTCTGGATCTCCTCCATCAGCGCGAGGCCCAGCCCCTGCGCCGTCCCGCCTTCGATCTGCCCCCTCACCGCCTGGGGATTGACCGCCTTGCCGACGTCCTGCGCCGTACCGATCCAGACGACTCGCGTCAGTCCCAGCTCGACGTCGACCTCGGCCACGACCCGCATAGCCGCGCACGCATACGCAACGTGTGCGCGCTCCCCGGTCACTTGGCCCGTCTCCGGATCGAGCGGCGTCGTGCGCGGATGCCGGTAGATGCGCTCGACGTCGACCTCCCCGCCGCCCTTCCTGTCGCGCTCCTCCAGCGCTGCCCGGCACGCGTCGCGCACCGCACCGGAGGCCATCCAGGTCATTCGCGAAGCCGACGTGGAACCGGCCGAGTCGACGGTTGCAGTCGTGTGGGGCGCAAGCGCGACATCGCGGATGCCGAGCTCGGTGCGCGCGACCTGAACGATGACGTTTGCAACCCCCTGGCCCACCTCGACGGCGGCGCAATGGACAGTGGCACTGCCGTCGGCATGCAATTGCACTCTTGCCGCCGTGTAGTCGTCAAAGCCTTCCGAGTAACCGATGTTCTTGAAGCCGACCGCGAAGCCGACGCCACGCTTGACTCCCTCGCCGCGCGTGGTGTTGCCCGAGCCGCCAGGCAGACGCATCGGATCGCGTGGGAGCTCCTCCGGCTCGGGGACGTCGAGCGCCGCTGCCTGGCGAATGACGTCCGCGACAGGAAGCGTGCCGGTGATCTTCTGGCCCGTCGGCAGCGAGCCGCCGGGCCCGAGCGCGTTTAGCAGCCGCAGCTCGATCGGGTCGATGTCGAGCGCGTCCGCGAGCATGTCCATCTGCGCCTCGTGGGCGAAGCAGACCTGGACCGCGCCGAAGCCACGCATGGCGCCGCACGGTGGGTTGTTCGTATACACACACGTGCTCTCGATCAACGCGTTGTCGACCGCGTACGGCCCGACGGCGAACGAGGCGGCGTTGGACGTAACGGCGGTCGAGCTCGATGCATACGCGCCGCCGTCCAGGAGAATGCGCACGCGAACGTTGACAAGCCGTCCGTCCCGCGTCGCGCGGTGCTCGGCCCAGATCTTCGCGGGATGGCGGTGAATGTGGCCGACGAACGACTCCTCGCGGTTGTAGACGATCTTCACGGGACGGTTTGTGTGCAGAGCGAGCAGCGCGCCGTGGATCTGCATCGACAGATCCTCGCGACCGCCGAACGCACCGCCGACGCCGGCGAGGTGGATACGCACCTGCTCGGGCTTCAGGTTCAAGCACGGCGCGACCTGGTCGCGATCCACGTGCAGCCACTGCGTCGCAACGTAGATGTCCACACCGCCCTCGCCGTCCGGCACCGCGAGCCCCGACTCCGGCCCGAGGAACGCCTGGTCCTGAATCCCGACCTCGTAGACGCCGGAAACCGCCACGTCGCCCTCAGCCTCGGGGTCACCGTGCCGGATCACGAGCGAGCGGACGATGTTCGGACGGGGATCATCCCGGTAGCCGTGCCCCATCGTCGGCCTATCGGAGTGAAGCGGCTCCTCCTCCGTCGCCCGTTCCGGATCGACGATAGGCTCGAGCGGCTCGTACTCGACGCGAATCCAGTCCGCGGCCCGACGCGCCTGCTCAGGATGCTCCGCGGCGACGAGCGCAACCGGCTCTCCGAAGTAGCGCACGCGCTCGTAGGCAAGGACGGGCTGGTCCGGGAACTCGAGCCCGTAGCGCTTTTCGCCTGGGACGTCCTCGTGGGTCAGCACCGCGTGCACGCCGGGCATGCCAACCGCCGCGGAGATGTCGATCGACACGATGCGGGCATGAGCATGAGGGCTGCGCACAGTATGGCCCCAGAGCATCCCTGCGGCCTGCAGGTCGCTGGAGTAGGCGAACTCGCCGGTGACCTTCGGAATGCCGTCGACACGCGGCACGCTGTCGCCGACGCGGCCGAGCTCCAGCTTCGGTGCGGCGGTCTCGCTCACAACGTTGCCGCCGCAATTCGCACCGCGTCGAAGATCTTCGCGTACCCGGTGCAACGACAAAGGTTGCCGGAGAGTGCCTCGCGGATGTCATCGTCACTCGGGTCGACGTTGCGCGCGAGCAGATCGGCCGTTGCAACGACGAGCCCCGGCGTGCAGAACCCGCACTGCACCGCACCCGCAGCGACGAACGCCTCCTGGACCTTGTGCAGTTGCCCATCCTCCGCCAGCCCTTCGACCGTGACGATCTCGTGCCCCTCGGCCTGGGCAGCGAGCACCAGACAGGCGCATACGAGCTTCCCGTCGAGGAGCACCGAGCACGAGCCGCACTCGCCCTGCTCGCATGCGTTCTTCGACCCGGGCAAGCCCAGCCGCTCGCGCAGGGCGTCGAGCAGGCTCTCCCACTCCCAGACGTCGGCCTCGCACTGCTCGCCGTTGACATTCAACTCGATCCTCATACGAGGCACCGGTCGAGCGCGCGCCTCGTCAGGATGTGCAGCGCGTGCCGCCTGTACAACGCAGTGCCGCGAACGTCGTCGATCGGGCTCGCGGCCTCGGCCACGCGTTGCGGAAACGAATCCGCGTCCGCGAGATCCGCTTGCACGAGTGTCGGCACCGGACCGGCCGAGCCGAATGCCGCACGCACGTGTTCACCGGCGACGCGCACCGCGAGCGAGACGACCGCGATCACCATCGCATTGCGTGGTCCGACCTTCATGAACGTTTGGCGGCTCTCCGTCGCGTCGACCGAGACACCGAGGATGAGCTCGTCTTCGGCAAGAACATTTCGCTTCGGCCCGACTACGAAGTCCGGCAAGGGGACAATTCGTTCGCCCCGAACGCTCGCGACCTTGACCGCGGCACCGCACACGAGCAGCGGCGGCAGCGCGTCGCCCGCGGGCGAAGCCGTCCCGAGATTGCCGCCGATCGTCCCCCGGTTCCGGATCTGCGGCCCGCCGACGGTTCGTGCCGCTTCGGCGAGGGCCGGAAGCGCCGCGGCGAGCGGCGGCTCCATCGCTTCCGCGTAGGTCAGGCCGGACCCGAGCCACACCGTCCCGTTCTGCCGCGACCAGCCTCGCAGCTCCTCCACCTCGTTGAGGTTCAGGAGGGCTTCCGGCCGAGCCCGGTCGAAGTTCAGGTCGACCATCACCTCCGTCCCGCCCTGAATGGGGACGGAGCCGGGACGCTCCGCCTTCAGGCGCAACGCCTCTGTCAGGGTGCGGGGCGTCAGCACGTCCACGGACATCAAGCCTACTGCGCCGTCATGGGAGAATCGCCTAGCCCGTGACCAGCGATCTCTCCCGACGCCTTGCCGTGGCCCGAGGCGACGAGCCCGCCGACGTCGTCGTGCGCGGCGGCCGCGTCCTGTCCGTGTTCACGCGTGAGTGGCTCGACGCCGACATCGCGATCGCGGACGGCTGGATTGCCGGACTGGGCGAGTACGAGGGACGCGAGGTCGTCGACGCGTCGGGGCGCTACGTCGTCCCCGGCTTCCTCGACGCACATATGCACCTCGAGTCGACGAAGTTGCTGCCGGACGAATTCGCTCGCCTGGTGCTTCCCCTCGGCACGACTGCAGTCGTCCTCGACCCGCACGAGCTCGCGAACGTCCTCGGCACCGACGGCGTGCACTGGCTGCTCGACGCGTGCGAAGG
>JALYLO010000448.1 GCA_030774175.1 Actinomycetota bacterium | reverse complement strand
CTTGCACGGCGCCACCGGGGCAGAGCGGCTGCGCCGTGCGGACGAGTTGCTCGACCGCGTCGGCCTCGCGCAGAAGCGCGACCGCCGACCGGCGCAGCTCTCGGGAGGAGAGCAGCAACGCGTCGCGCTCTGCGCGGCGATCGCGCACCGGCCGCGGCTCTTCCTCGCCGACGAGCCGACCGGGGAGCTCGACGCGGCGACCGCCGGCCAGGTGTACGACCTGCTCGCGGAGCTCGTGCGCGAACACCGCTGCACGACCGTGATCGTCAGCCACGACCCCGAGTCGGCACGGATCGCCGACCGCATCGTGCGCATCCGCGACGGCCGTGTCTCGGAGGAGTGGGGCCGAGGCGACGAGGCGGAAGACACGATCGTCGTCGGGCGGGGCGGCTGGTTGCGCCTGCCGGAGGAGCTCCTGCTCCGCGCCGGGATCGGCGGCCGGGCAACCGCGCGCTTCGAGCATGGCAGCGTTGTCGTCACGCCCGCCGCCGGCGAAGCGCAGCCGCTGCCGGAGGCGGTCGGCGCTCCGGCCGCCACCGCGCACCGTGCGCCGACGGTCGTCGCCGAAACACGGGGGATTATGCGCCGTTACGGGCAGACGACGGTCTTCGAGGGTCTCGACGCTGCCTTCCAGGCCGGACGCCTGCACGTGGTGACGGGGCCGTCCGGATCGGGGAAGACGACGCTCCTCCATCTGCTCGCCGGCCTCGAGCTCCCGGACGCCGGCTCCGTCACCGTGGGCGGTGTCGACCTGACCGCGCTCGACCGCGCGGGGCGGGCTGCGCTCCGGCGCGAGCAGATCGCCTACGTCGGCCAGCAGGCCGGCCTGGTGCCGCATCTCTCCGCGCAAGAGAACGTCGAGCTCGTGCTGGCGCTCCGCGGGGAGAGCGACGGCTGGGCGGCCGCGCTCGCCGCGCTCGAGGCCGTCGGCCTTGCTGAACGCGCGACGCAGCGCGTCGCCCGGCTCTCGCAGGGCGAGCGCGCCCGCGTCGCGATCGCCCGCGCGACCGCGTCGAGGCCTGCGCTGCTCCTGGCCGACGAGCCCACCTCCCGCCTGGACGGGGCGAATGCGATTTCCGTGGCGGTCCTGCTCGGCCGGCTCGCGCGCGAGACCGGCACCGCGGTGATCTGTGCGACGCACGATCCGCTCGTGATCGAGCAGGCTGACGGCCGACTGTCGCTCGCCTGAGGGACTGGCCGACCGCCTCCCACTCCAACCTGATTCGAGGTTCGACCTCCCCCATTGGGGGGAGAGAGGGATCCCCGCTCGGCGCCGATCCCCTCATGGGAACTCTTCTGTGGCCACATTCGATCTGCGCCAGTCCACCATCTTCTCGCGCCTGCGAGGCCTTCTCGAGGTGACGCGGCTCGTGCGGACCGGCGAGGAGCTCCCCGAGCTTCTGGCGGCGATCGCGCGGACCGCGTCCGACTCCCTGGCCTACCGCACCGTGGTCGTCAACCTCTACCGGCGCGAGTGGGACGACTTCGTCGTGAGCACGGTGTTCGGCAGCGACAAGGCGCGCGAGGCCCTGCTCGGCCAGGTGCGCCAGCCGTCGGACTGGGAGCCGCTCCTCGACCAGCGCTTCCTTCAGCGAGGCGCATACCTCGTGCCCTACGGCGAGTTCGACTGGAGCCAGCACGAGGCGTTCACCCCCGACCTGCCGGTCAGCGACGATCCGAGCGCATGGCACCCTGACGACGCGCTCTTCGCGCCCATGCGCGCGGCCGACGGCCAGCTCCTCGGCATCCTCTCCGTCGACGAGCCGATTTCGGGCCGCAAGCCGAGCGGCGACGAGATCGATGTGCTCGTCGCGGTCTCCGAGCACGCAGCGATCGCCGTCCAGGCGGCGCAGGAGGCGGCAGGCGCGAAGGCGAACCGCGAGGCGCTCGAGCGGCTGCTCGCCGTTTCGACGCGACTGAACGAGACGTGGGACACCTCCGAGCTCCTGCAGCTCGTCTGCTCCGCCATCTCGGAGGCCCTGAGCTTCGACAAGGTCGCCGTCCAGCTCCTGCACGCACCGGATGGCTGCCACCACACGGTCGCGGCTGTCGGCTTCGGTGACGGCGAAAACAGCGGAGCGTCCATCACCGCCGACGAGCTCGAATGCGTCCTGAAGGCGGAGTTCGACGTCGCGGGCTGCTTCCTGATCCCCCACGAGCGCGCGCGCGCGCTGTTGCCGGACCGGCCGGCCGGCTACCGGTCTCAACGCGACGGACGAGGCCCGCACGCCTGGCAGAACCACTGGCTGTTCGTACCGCTGCATGATCGCCGCGGTCGGCGGATTGGCTACATCTGGGCCGACGACCCGCTCGACCGCCTGCGCCCGGACGCGGAGCGCCTCCAGATCCTGCGGGCGTTCGCGAACCAAGCCGCCACCGCGCTCGAGCAGGCGTCGCAGTTCGACGAGATCCAGAACGCCTACCGGCATCACCGTGCGCTGATCGACGCGTCGCCCGTCGCGATCGTCGACTTCGACTTCGACGGCCGCATCCGCTCGTGGAACGCGAGCGCCGTCGAGATGTTCGGCTGGGCGTCCGAGGAGGTGATCGGCCGGCGCAGCCCGCTCGTCCCCACGGACGAGTTCGAGCTGTTCCTCGCCAACCTCGAGCGCGTGCGCCAGGGCGAGACGATCCGCGACCTCGACATGCGCAGGCTGCACCGCGACGGGACGCTGATCGACATCAGCATCTCGGCCGCGCCCATCCGCAACGCACAGGGCGAGGTGCTCGGCGTGCTCTCACTGATGATGGACGTGACCGGGCGCAAGCGGTCCGAGCGCGCACTCGCAGCGAGCGAGGGGCGCAAGGACGCGGTGCTGCGCGCTGCACTCGACTGCGTGGTCATCGTCGACAACGGTGGGCTCGTCGTCGAGGTCAATCCGGCGACCGAGGAGACCTTCGGCTGGACGCGCGCAGACGCGGTCGGGAAGCCGTTCCTCGGCCTCGCGGTCGCCCCGGAGCATCGCGCGGACCTCGCGAGTGTGCTCGAGACCGGCACCGGGCCCCTGCTCGGCGCGCGGCTCGAGATCAACGCGCTCCGCTCCGATCACCGCTCATTCCCGGCGGAGCTCGCAATCACCCGCGTGGACGTCCCGGGGCCGTTGCTCTTCGCCGTCTCGCTGCGCGACATCACCAAGCGGCGCGAGCGCGAAGAGCGCCTCCGCGAGGCGGAGGCGAAGTACCGCACGCTCGTCGAGCAGATCCCGCTCGCGACGTACATCAACACGATCGGCCTGCCGGTGACCACGGAGTACATGAGCCCACGCATCGAGGCAATGCTCGGGTTCCCCGCCTCCGACTGGCTCCAGCCGGACTTCTTGCGCGGGCGCCTCCACCCCGACGACCACGGCCGCGTCTTCGCGGAGGTCGAGCGGACGCACGCGACGGGTGACGACTTCCGGCT
>JALYLO010000447.1 GCA_030774175.1 Actinomycetota bacterium | reverse complement strand
CACAACGACGACCGTTACCTCCTCGGGCCGTTCCGGCATGTCGACCGCCTCTTCATGCACGGCGTCAAGAGGATCGTCGCGATTTCGGAAGCTGTGCGCGCCTTCCACGTCCGGGCAGGGCTCCCGGCGGAGAAGCTCGAGACGATCCACTACGGACTCGACACGCTGCCGTCAGCGGAGTCGGAGATCACCCCGAAGGACGCAGGCGTGACGGTCGACTCGCTCCTCGTCCTCGCTATCGGCCGCCTGATCGCGCAGAAGGATCACGCGACGCTCCTCGAAGCGTTCGCGGGCGTGCGGGAACGCGACCCACAGGCCCGCCTCGCGATCCTCGGCTGGGGCGTGCTGGAGCGCGAGACGAGGGCGCGCGTGAGTGCTCTGGGCCTCGACGAGGCCGTGCTGCTGCCGGGCCGTGTCGAGCCGCGCGCCTGGCTCGAGCGAGCCGACGTGTTCGCGCACACGTCCCGCTGGGAGGGCTTCGGGATCGTTCTGCTCGAAGCGATGCTCGCCGGTCTGCCTGTCGTCGCGACCCGTGTCAGCGCCGTGCCCGAGATCGTGGTTGACGGCGAGACCGGTTACCTCGTCGAGGCGGGCGATGCCGACGGCGTGGCAACCGCGATCGACCGGCTGATCGATGATCCCGACCGCCGCCGGACGCTCGGCGAGGCGGGGCTTCGCCGGGCCCACGACGAGTTCTCCGTCGCGCGCATGACCGAGCGGACGATTCGCGTCTACGAACGCGCCGTGCGCTCATGAAGACGGTCTCGCTTCGCGAGCTGACGGCCGGCACGCCGGCCTCGGACCGGGTGGGGCTGCTCTCGATCTGGTTCCACGGCCACAACAATCCGCGGTACGCCGAACTGCTACCGCGGCTCGACCGGCTCGACGCATGCCTGTTCCGGCTTCCGGACGCACGCATTCCACGCGGGCTCGGCTTCCGGGCATTCACCGCGACGAAGCCCTTGCTGCTTCGTTCGCTGCTCGGACGCGCGGGCAGGCTGTACTCCAACCTGCTCTCACTTGACTTCGACCAGCTTGCGTACTGGCCTGGGGCCGCGGTCATGGAAGCGGACGATCCGTTCTTCACACCGCGCGAGGTCTATTTGCTGCGACGCCCGGCACTCCGCGCATACGTCGTCACCGCAGAGCACGCGGCACGCCGGTACGAAGCGCTCGGCGTCGACAAGCCGTGGGTCGTCATCCCGCAGGGGGTGAACCTCGAGGCTGCGACGGACGAGCTCCGCGCCCGGGCCGAGACGAACAAGCAACCGGGCGAGGTCGTGCTCGGCTGGATGGCGGCGCACCTCCTGACGGGGGGCGACCGCGGCGGGGAGAACCCGCTCTACAACGTCGACCATCTCCTCGATCTCTGGGAAGAGATCCGCGCGCGCGTGCCCGCCGCCCGGCTCTGGCTCGTCGGCGGGCCGAGCGAACGACTCACGGCTCGCCTCTCAGGACGCGATCACGTGCTCGTCTTCGGACGCCTTCCACGAGCTGAGGCGCTGGCTGTCGCGTCCTGCTTCGACGTCGCGCCGTACGCCCGAACGGCCGACCAGGGTATTCGCGCCGCGAAGATCTCCGAGTTCATCGGGCTCGGCGTGCCCACGGTCTCCTACGACTACGAGGTGACGGCGAACCTGCGCGAGACCGGCGCCGGCATTCTCGTGCCGGACGCCCGAGCGTTCGTCGATGCCGTCGTCCGCCTGCTCACGGACGATGCGGCACGTTCGGAGATCGCTGCCGCTGCTCGGCGCGCCAGACACGACCTCGACTGGGACGTCCTTGCTCGGCGCTTCGCCGAAGAAGTGCTCGACACCTATCTTCCGCCCGCCCGTCCTTAGATATCGGCAGCGGCCGGCTGCGCACCGCGACCGCGCAGCAGCTCCCGACCCAAGTGCTTGCGCTCGTCCGCGTCGAGACCGAACCGCCACACGGCGGCAACTGCAACAACCGTCCACAGCGCACCGAGCGGCATCAGCGCGACGAGCGTGCCTGGGCGCCACGCGCGTGCAAGCAGGACAAGCACCGCCGCAGCGGCGACGAGAGCGGGAAGCGCCGGCCGCGTGATCGCGCGGACGAATTCGCCGCTCGTCGTGCCCGCCGCAGGCGCCGCGTAGCGCGGAATGATGTACGCCAGCGCAACGATGTCAGTGACGAGCGTCGAGACCGCAACACCCCAGATCCCCCACACCCACGCGAGCGCGAAGGACAGCGCGAGGTTCGCGAGTGTCGTAACGATCGAGACGAGCGCGACTTCGCGCTGGCGTGCGCGCGCGATCAGGAACTGCGTCAGCACGTAGATGGGCTGATGCACGAGCAGGACACCCGCGAGGATCGCCATGACCGCGTAGCTGCTGTGGAAGCCACGGCCGATCCAGGCCCGGATCAGGAGATCTGGGATGAGGAGCAGCGGCAGGGCGAGCAGAAGCATCAGCGCAGTGCCGACCCGCAGGCCTGAGAGCAGCAGGCGCCGCTGTCGCTCGAGCGCCCCTGCTCCTTCGAGCTCGGCGAATGCGGGAAACATCAGCGACGTCACCGCGGTGCCGATCCCGAACGCGAGCGCAAACAGCTTTGCCGGAACCGAGTATTCCCCGGTGGCGAGGGCACCGAGAACGATCCCCACGACGATAACGTCGGTCGAGAAGACGATCTTCTGCGCGACGTGCACGAGGAAGTTCGACGAGCTGAACGTCACCAACTCGCGCAGGCGCGCGCGCGTGACGAACCGTCGTTGGATCCGAAGCTCGGGCAGTTCGCGCTTCAACCAGAGCAACGGCAGCGCGAGCCTGAGCAGCGTCGTGCCGAGCGTGAGGGCACCGAGCAGGACGAGGCCGCCGTAACGGGGCATCAGCACCGCGACGAGGATCCCGTAGAGCGCGGTGGACACGAAGTTCGCGAGATTCTGCAGGTCCCACCGCTGCTGTGCGACCAGCAGGTTGTTGAAGAGCCCGAGCGGGAACCGCGCCGCGAGCGAAAGAGCGACGAGCGACGTCGCGATTGCGGCATCCCAGCCGAGGCGGTGCGGTGCAACGAGTGGGACGACGAGGGCGAGGACGGCGCCAAGCGGCAGCGTCACGAGGCCGATCGCTGCGTACATCGCAAGGCCCGTCGAGGCGACCTCGTTCATGTCGTCGGTTGCACCGCGACCGCGCGCCTCCGCGCTGAAGCGGACGATCGAGGGCCCGACCCCGAAGTCCAGCACCGAGAGGTAGATCGTCACGGAGCCGATGAACGTCCAGACGCCGAACGCCGACTTGCCGATCGAGTGAATGACCACGGGCGTGACGACGAGACCCGAAACGATCGCTGCCGCATATACCGCATAGACGCCGAGCGCGTTGCGGCGCAGGAACCGCATCAGGCCGTGGCGACGACGTGAAAGTTCGGAATCAGTGAGCCCGGTACGGGCCTGCTGAGCTGCGTCGAGCGCGCGTCGAGCGCGGCACCGAGCCTGTTCAGCGCCCAGACCGGCGGCCGCGCGAGCACGCTGCGCCGCAGCGCGATCTCGACGTACGTACCGAGCAGCATCGCGAGGCCGGAGGCGGTCCCGGCTCCCGGCTCGACCTCGACAGACGACCACGCAGCGCTCTCGCGGAAGAGCCGCCCGAGCCCGGCATGCGTCCAGCGCCAATAGTCGACCGGGGAGGGGTGATAGACCTGCACGCCGTGCGTCGAGGCAAGCACGCGTCCTCCTGGCGACGTCACGCGCCGCAGCTCCCGAACCGCCTGTGCAGGATCGTCGGAGTGCTCGAGCACCTGTGTGCAGAGGATGAGATCGAACGACCCGTCGCCGACCGGCAGCGCCTCGACCGGCCCCAGCAGATCGGCCGCCGGATTCTCGACCACGTCGACTCCGACGTACTCGGAGGCCACGTGTGCAAAGAACGGATAGTAGGGCTTCACGCCGCAGCCCACGTCGAGGATCCGCACCGGCGCCCGGCCCTCGAGCTCGCCCGCCTGCTCGGTCAGCCAGCGTGCGAGCGCATGACGCACGACCCACGTGGGCGAGCTCTGCGGCGGCCGGCGACGGCTCGCACCGGGCCAGTTGGCGAGGTCGTCCGCCATCGGGACCGAGCGTACTCTCTCTAGCGAACGAGATTTTGGAAGGCAGTGAAGGCGGGCTTCTTCTTGCCCGAGAACGTGAGCAGCCCCGACTGCCAGCCTCCGAGTGTCGGCTCGTCGCGCAGGAGGAACCAGAGCATCATGTCGACCCGCGGGTTCTTCCGTGCCATCGCGAACGCCTGCGTGAGGTACGCAGCCTGCTTCGCATACGAGACCCCGAACAACTTGTCGGGCGGGTTCGTCTGGTAGCCGTACTCGGTGATCCAGATGCGCTTGTTCCCGTAGAGCTGCGTCACCTGCTTCACCAGATCGCCGAAGTTGCCGAGCGTCACCGAAGTGGCGGGAGACCCCTTCGCGTTGACGGGCTTCGTGGTCGGCTGATCCGATGGGCCGGCGTAATACGGATGGTGAGCCCACGCGTCGAAGGTCTTCAGCCCCGCCGTCTTCGCGGCACGAAGGAAGGCGAGCGGGGAGACCGACGGACGAAAGCTCGAAGGGTTGTTGTTTCCGCGCGGCGCAGTCCCGCCGCACGCGACGCGCTCGCCGACGACGGCACCTGAATGGACGCCGGCATAGACTGCGTTGCAGATCTTCGCGTAATCGGCAGCGCTCTGGATCACCCAGCCGGTCGCTGCCTTGCGGTACTGCGGCGCAAGAAAGGTCGGGTTGTTCGGCTCGTTCCAGGCGAGCCACTCCTTGACCGCGGG
>JALYLO010000446.1 GCA_030774175.1 Actinomycetota bacterium | reverse complement strand
GATCACGTGCGCCTCGTCGACGCCCTCGCGTAGTTGGTCGAGGAGGTCGGCAGGCGCATCCGAGTCGATCGACAGCGCCATCAGCGCTTTCTCGCCCTCGCGGTTGCGGGAGACGGCCATGTTCGCGATGTTCACGCCCGCCTCTCCGAAGAGCGTCCCGACGCGGCCGATCACACCCGGCACGTCGTCGTAGCGCAGTAGCACCATGCGCGGCGCGAGCTCCATCTCGAGCTCGAAGCCAAGCGCGGAGACGAGCCAGTGCCGGTCGTCGTTGCCGATTGTCGTCCCGGCGACGCGGACGCTGTCGGCCGAGACGGCGACAAGGTTCGTGAAGTCGCGAGACGAGCGGCGCTTCTCCTCGACGACGTCGATGCCCCGGTCGGCCGCGACCACCGGCGCGTTGACGTAGTTGACCGGCTGGTCCGTGTGCCCCTGGAACGCGCCGTTCAGCGCGGCAACGGTCAGGAGGCGCGTGTCGTGTTCCGCCAGCTCGCCGTAGACCTCGATCTGGAGCTTGCGCACGTCGCCTCCCGCGAGCTCCATCGCAAAGCGCCCGAGCTTCGCTGCAAGCGGGATGTACGGGCCGAGCACCTCGAGGTCGTCGGCGCCGACCGTGGGGATGTTGACCGCGTTCGTGACGAGCCCGCCGTCGAGGGCGGCGACCACCTGCTCGGCGACGATCACGCCGGCCCGGTCCTGCGCCTCGTCGGTGGACGCTGCGAGATGCGGCGTCACGACGATGTTCGGCGCCCGCAGCAGCGGGCCGTCGTACGGCTCGCGCACGAACACGTCGATCGCCGCACCCGCGACCTTCCCCGACTCGAGCGCCTCGACGAGCGCGACCTCGTCGACCAGCTCGCCCCGCGCCGCGTTGACGATGCGCACGCCGTCACGCATCTTGCCGATCGCGGCAGTCCCGATCGCGTTGCGCGTGTCGTCGTTCAGGGGCAGGTGCAGCGTCAGGAAGTCCGCACGGGCGAGCACCTCGTCGAAGGACGCGCTCTCGACTCCGAGCTCGCGAAACCGCTCCGCGGAGACGAACGGGTCGTAGGCGACGACCTTCATCTGGAGGCCGAGCGCGCGCCGCGCAACCTGACGCCCGATCCGCCCGTAGCCGAGAACGCCGAGGACTTTATCCGCGAGCTCGACCCCGCCCCAGCGCGACCGCTCCCAGCGGCCCGCGACGAGCGCGGCGTGCGCTTGCGGAATGTTCCGAGCAAGCGCGACCAGCAGCCCGACCGTGTGCTCTGCCGCAGAGACGACGTTCGACTCGGGCGCATTCGCAACCACGATGCCCCGGCGGGTTGCGGCGTCGACGTCGACGTTGTCGACGCCCACGCCTGCGCGGCCGATCACCTTCAGGCGGTCGCCCCTGGCGATCACCTCCGCCGTGACTTTCGTCGCGGAGCGGACGATCAGAGCGTCGTAGGAGCCAAGGATCTCCTCGAGCGGCGAGTCGGTGTCGACGACGACGTCGAACCTCGCGCGCAGCAGCTCCAGCCCGGCATCCGCGATCGCCTCGCGGACCAGCACCTTCACGCCGCGACGTGCCCCTCGTAGGCCTCGAAAGCGCGGGCGACCGCAACCCCGCGCTCGATCCCTGCGCCGAGCTCGGTCAGGGACAGCTCGACGGCGGCGAGGGCGGTGGCGATGTCGAACACGTCGAACCAGCCGATGTGGCCGATCCGGAAGATCTTTCCCTTCAGAGCGCCCTGTCCGGGAGCGAGCGTGACGCCGTGCGCCTCCCGGAGGTGGCGCAGCAGCTCGTTGCCGTCGATCCCGTCGGGACACCGCACCGCCGTCACGACGGCCGAGCTGTCGGCGTCGGGCGAGAAGAGCTCGAGGCCCATCGCCTTGATCCCGGCCCGGGTCGCGCGCCCGAGCCTGACGTGGCGCTCGAAGGCCGAGTCGAGGCCCGCGTCGAGCAACAGCCCGAGCGCGACGTCGAGGCTACGGATCAGCGAGACGGCCGGGGTGTAGGCCGCATCGAGCTGATCCTGCGCCTTCTTGTTCGCGGGCCAGTCGAAGTAGAAGCTGCGAGATGCCTTCGCGCGTGCCAGCACGTGCGCGGGGACGGACACCATCGCGAGGCCCGGCGGGCACATCAGCGCCTTCTGCGAGCCGGAGACGACGACGTCGATCCCCCACGCGTCGGTCTCGAGCGGGACAGCGCCGAGCGAGGAGATCGCGTCGACCACCAGGAATGCGTCGCCGACCTCCTCCTTGATCGCGCGCACGTCCGACACCACGCCGGTGGAGGTGTCGGATTGCTGGCAGAAGACGAGCCCGACGCCCGACTCGCGGACGGCGCTGCCCACCTCCGCCGGATCGGGCGTCTCGCCCCACTCGTAGCGGATCGCCTGCACGTCGAGGCCGTGGTGCTCGCAGAGGGCGACCCATCGTTCTCCGAAGGAGCCGTGGCTGACGACGGCGACTCGGTCGCCGGGTTCGCAGAGGTTCGCGACCGCCGACTCCATCGCGCCCGTCCCGGAGGCGGCGAAGAGCAGCACGTCCGAGCCGGTGCAGAAGACCTCGCGCAACCGTCCCAGCGTGCGCTCGTAGATCACTCGAAAATCGGCGCCGCGGTGGTGGACGATCGGCTCCGCCCCGGCCGCCAGCACTTCGGGCGGAACGGGAGTCGGGCCGGGCGTGAAGAGGTAGCGCTTTTTCAAGCCGTCAGCCTAGCCGTCGCCCCCGAGAGCACGTCCTTTGAGAGCGCAGCTATGAGCGCTCTCTTCACGCGCGGAGCAGACTACCGTCGTGGACGTGCTCCTGTCATTCGGCGCGGCACTGCTCGCGCTGCGCCTGGCCGGCCTCCTCGCTCGCCGCCGACGGCTCGCCTGGGCGGGCGGCCTCGCATCGTTCGCCGCGGCGAGCGGCGCGATGGCCTGGGGCGCCGCGCACGGCTGGGACGCGCACGCCTTTCGCGTCTACTACCTTGCGGGCGCCCTCCTCTCGGCCCCGCTGCTCGGCGTCGGTTCGCTCCAGCTCTGGGGACGCACGTGGGCGGGCCTACTCGGAACGGCGTATGTGGGGCTCGCCGTCGGGGTCGCCGCAGCAATGCCCGTACACGGCGGCTTCGCCTCGACCGCCGTCCCCCGCGCGCAGGACCACGTCGACGTGCTCCCGCGGATCCTGGCGATCGGCGGCAGCTCGCTCGACGCCCTGGCGGTGGTCGTGGTCGCGGCGGCGACGCTACGGCGGCGACCGGTCGGGAACGCGCTGATCGTGGCGTCCGTCGTCGCGGCCGCGGCGGCCTCGGCGCTGACGCAGACCGCGGTCTCGGCAGCCGCAGCATGCTTCGCGGCGGCGGCGGCGCTGCTCTACGCGGCCGTCGCTCAGGGCACGCGCCGGAGACGCCCAGAGGAAGTGCCCCGTTCCGGAAGTTCCGCCGAGACTTTCGGAATGTTGCACTAACCTAACTCGGTGCCTCCACGGAGTACCAGGCGACGACGCGGTCGGCGAACAGCGCGTCCGCCTCCTCGTTCTCGTCGCGGCGCAGAGCTTGCGTCCGCACCCTCCCCAGGTAGTGCGCGATCTCGCCCGCCCCCTTGCCCCGCCGGAGCATCCGGCCGACCCGGTCGAGGTACGGGTCGTAGGCGTCGGCGTGCTCGGCGTCGTCGTAGTAGTTCAGCGGGTCCCAGTGCTCGATCGCCAGCACGCGCAGCTCGGGCAGCCCGCGTGCAGACCACCATCGCCGCCACCGCCAGAACGCCATCAGTTCAGCGTCACCCAGACGGCGCCCTCGCCGGCGGCGATGCCGCGCGGCAGGCGGCCCACCGGGATCGGCCGGCCGGGCGCGTCCGTTGCCGGGTCGACGCTGACGACCGTGTCGTCGCCGCACGCGACCCACACCGCACCCTCGCCGTAGGCGACCGCCAGGGCGTTCCGACATGCGGGGATCGAGTCGACGATCCCCTTGAGGCGCGGATCGATGCGCAGCAGCGTGCCGTCCGTCTCGCTGATCCACACCGCCCCACCGCCGACCGACACGTCGGTCGGGCTCGGCGGGACGTTGCCCGCAGCCAGGCTCGCATCGGAGGCCAGGGTCATCGAGTTGGTCAGGCGTCCCGTCTTCGTGGAGACGCGCGCGACGCGATTGCCGATGCTCGCGACGTAGTACGCCGCCGTGTCGTCGGCCGCCACGAGGTCGCCGTAGATGCCGATGTCGAGCTTGCTCATCACCCCGGAGACGGCGTCCGACCGAGCGGCGCCACGCACGTGGCCTCCGAGCAAGCCGGTCGTCCACAGCGATCCGCCCCCCGCCGCGACGACCGAGGCGCCCGTCTTCGTCTCGAACGACCGGTCGATGACGCCGCTCACGGGGTCGATGCGCTCGAGCGCCGTTGTCTCGAGCGGCACGTTGACCGCCGAGCGCGGGTGACCGGCGAGCCAGACCCCTCCGGCGCCGACCGTGAGGGCGTTCGCGGCCGCGTCCGGCTCCAGCGTCCCGAGCACTTCGTGCGAGCGAGCGTCGATGTGGGTCACGGTGCCGTCGCCCTTGTTGAGAACCCACGCGCCCCCGTACCCCGCGCGCACGAGCGTCGGCTGGCGCCCGACTCCGACCCGCGCGACGAGGCGCCGACCGGCGGGATCGATCACCGCCACCACATCGCCCGCCGCGAGCCGAGCGTCCGCCGTGTTCGTTCCGCCGCGCGCGAGCACGAAGACGCCGACGTCGATCGCGACCACGAGCGCTGCAACCCCGATCACCGCGAGCACCCAGCGGGCCGGCATGCGCCTCTGCCTCACCTTCGGCACTACCCGAGCATACGGCGGTCGGATTGGCAAGACCAGGCGAGATTCTGATTCGGGCGATCGCCCGCGTGCGCGCGTACAGTGATCTCGTGCGCAGAGCGGTCCTTCTCGCCGTCGTGCTCGCGGCGGCCACGGTCGCGTTCGTCGCCCGCTCCGGATCGGCGACATCGACCGCCGCCACGGCCGGCCCGACCTACAACCGCGACGTCGCCCCTATCCTCGATGCGAAGTGCGCGTCGTGCCACCGCCTGGGCGGGATCGCCCCATTCGCGCTGACGACGGCCGCCGACGCGAAGGCGCACGCCGCAGGAATCGTACGGATGACGAAGGCGGGACTGATGCCGCCTTGGATGCCCGGCAACGACTCGGCAGCGATCATCGGCCGCGACGTGCGCCGCCTCACCGACGCGGAGCTGTCGACACTGGCAGGCTGGGGCGCCGCGGGTGCGCCGGCGGGCAGCCCGGGGAGCCGGCACTCGAAGCCGTCCGCCGGCGCCGGCCTCTCCGGCCCAGGCCGGACGATCACCCTGATGCCGCCGAAGGCGTACGCGCCGCACGCGGCCGGCGGCGGCATCGACGACTACCACTGCTTCCTGCTCGACCCCAAGCTGAAGCAGAACGCGTTCGTGACCGCCGCGCTGATCCGGCCGCAGCGTACGGGCATCGTGCACCACGTGATCCTCTACGAGGCTGCGGGCGCGCAGACCGCCGCTGCCGGGCAGCTGAACGCGGCGCACCGCGGCGAGGGTTGGTCGTGCTTCGGCGGGCCCAACCTGCCGCTCGACACCAACGCGAAGGGTGCGTTCGACCGGCTCGGACAACCGCCGTGGATCGCTGCCTGGGTGCCCGGCCACACGACGAACGCGCTGCCGCACGGGACCGGCGTGCTGCTGCACCGGGGGGCGAAGATCGTGATGCAGGTGCACTACAACCTGATCGAGGCGTCGGGCCCCGACCGCTCGAGCGCGCAGCTGCGCTTGCGCCCCGCCGGCACGAACCTGATCCCACTCGAGACGCACCTCATCGCGGCTCCGGTCGAGCTGCCATGCCCCGACAGTGTCTCGGGGCCCCAGTGCAACCGCCAGCAGGCGCTCCAGGACGAGGTGTCGAAGTACGGCGCCGAGGCGGCCTTCATCCCGTCGGCGCTCCTCAACATCTGCGGCAAGACGCTTGCGGACTACCCGCAGTCCGTCGGCGCCGGCACGTCGATCGGCACGTCGTGCGACCGGGCGTTCACCGCGAACCAGACGATCTACGGCGTCGCCGGCCACATGCACCTCCGCGGGCAGGACATCTCGGTCGTGCTCGACCCGGGGACGGCGAAGGAGCAGACCCTGCTGCATATCCCCGCCTGGGTCTTCCACTGGCAGGACGTCTACTACCTCGAGCACCCCGTGAGCGTCGGCCCAGGCGACACCGTCCGCGTGACCTGCAGGTTCGACAACTCCAAGGCGGACCAGCCGGTCGTCGGCGCGAAGCAGCTGACGCCGCGCTACGTGCTCTGGGGCGAGGGCACGACCGACGAGATGTGCCTCGGCATGCTCTCCGTCGCTGGTGCCTGACACCCGCTCGAGCTACGAGGTCGGGCTGGGGCGCGAAAAGGTGTCAGACACCTTGTCGGAGAGACGCGACAGCGCGCCCTGAGACGGTGTCAGACACCTGAGACGCGACAGCGCGCCCTGAGACGGTGTCAGACACCACCCAGCTTGGCCCGAACGCGCTCGTTGACGACGCGCGGGTCGGCCTGGCCGCCGGTCTCCCTCATCACTGCCCCGACGAAGAAGCCGATCAGGCCCTGCTTGCCGCCGCGGTACTGCTGCGCCTGAGACGGGTTGGCCTCGATGATGCGGTCGATGATCGGATCGAGCTCTCCCGCGTCGGCAACTGTCGTCTTGTCCTCGTAGGCAGCCGCGTCGAACGAGGCGCTGACGCTGGCCGCCGTCGCATCGACAAGAGCCGCCCGCTGGAGATTCGGGATCAGCAAGAGCTTCGCCATCTCCCCGATCTTGATCTCGTCGGCGTCCTCGCCGGTGGCTGCGAAATCGTTGGCAAGCCAGTTCGCCGCGCCCTTGGGGTCGACGCCTGCGGCCACGAGCCCCTGCCAGGCGCGGTCGAGCCCGCCGGTGACGAGCACGTCGGCGTCGTAGAAGGAGAGCGACGCGGCGATCCGCCGGATGCGTGCCCCCGGCAGCTCACCGATCTCGGCCCGCAGGCGCTCGACGGTCTCCTGCGGCGGGTGCACGGGAACCAGGTCCGGCTCCGGGAAGTAGCGGTAGTCCTGTGCCTCCTCCTTGGAGCGCAGCGGTGGCGACTCCTCGTCACCCGGCACGAAGTGGAGCGTCTCCTGCTGCACCTC
>JALYLO010000445.1 GCA_030774175.1 Actinomycetota bacterium | reverse complement strand
GGGTGCTGATGCAGGAGAACGCGATCTACTCTGTGATCACGCCCGAGGGCTGCGCAGCGATCCTCTGGCGCGACGCCGGCGAGGCGAAGAAGGCGGCGGCGGCCTTCAAGCCGGACGCCCTCCACTGCCTCGAGCTGGGCGTGATCGACGGCGTCGTGGCAGAGCCGGCGGGCGGCGCTCAACTCGACCACGACGGAGCGGCGGAGCTCCTGAAGGCGGCGCTGGTCGAGTCGCTGGAGGAGCTCGAGGACACGCCCGGCGAGGAGCTGCGCCGTCGCCGTCGGGCGAAGTTCCGCGGCATGGGTGTGTTTGCCTGACGAAAGACCCTGCTGCCGGGTCTTTTCCACATCATCCACAGAGTTTTCAACCGGTGGAATACTCCTTCTCAACGCGTCGAGGCCCGCTGTCAGCGGGCCTCGAGCGCCTAACCCCCCGTCTAACCCCCGTCAGGTGGAGAAGCTCGAGAGCCTTTTCTCCAGGCGCCAACCCGATAAACCTGTGACGCCCCTCTCCGAGTACCGGCGCAAGCGCGACCCGAAGCTCACCCCCGAACCGTTCGGTGGTGGCAAAGGCGGCAAGCAGCCGATCTTTGTCGTGCAGCGCCACGACGCACGGCGCCTCCACTACGACTTCCGGCTCGAGCTGCGCGGTGCGCTCGCGTCGTGGGCGGTGCCGAAGGGCGTGCCGCTGGAGCCCGGAGGTCGTGCGCTCGCGGTTCACGTCGAGGACCATCCGCTCGAGTACGCGACGTTCCACGGCGAGATCCCGAAGGGCCAGTACGGCGCCGGCAGCGTCGAGATCTGGGACGAGGGGACCTACGAGCTGCTCGAGGAGAAGACCAACGGGCAACTCACGGTCAGGTTGCACGGCAAGCGGCTGCACGGCACGTGGTCGCTCGTGCCCGCTCGGATGGACGGCAAGGAGCAGAACTGGCTGCTGATCAGGCGATCGGCCGATGATGCGCCCGCCGACTCCGCGCAGCAGAACCCTCTGCATCAAACCTATGACCCGATGCTCGCGACGCTCGCCGACGCGGTCCCGTCGGGCGGCGACTGGATCTTCGAGGTGAAGTTCGACGGCTACCGGGCGCTCGCGTACGTTCGGGGCGGCGACTGCCGGCTCGTCTCGCGCAACGGCAATGACCTCACCACGCGCTTCCCGGAGGTCGGGAAGGAGGTCGTGAAGGCCACGAAGAGCCCGAACGCCGTGCTCGACGGGGAGGTCTGCCGGCTCGCCGCGAGCGGCCGCTCGAGCTTCTCGGAGCTCCAACAGGGCACGGGCCCGCTCGTCTACTACGCATTCGACCTACTCGAGCTCGACGGAGTCGAGCTCCTCGACCTGCCGCTGATCGAGCGCAAGCGAAAGCTGCGGAGGCTGCTCGACAAGCGCAACCGGACCGTGCTCTTCTCCGAGCACTTCGACGACGGCGCAGCGCTCCTCGCGGCGGCCGAGCAGCAGGGCCTCGAAGGCATCATGGCCAAGCGGCCGTCGTCGCGCTACTTGCAAGGCAGGCGTTCGCGGGACTGGTTGAAGATCAAGACGCACGGCGAGCAGGAGTTCGTCGTGGCGGGCTACACGCGCGGCGCCGGCCGGCGAGCCGGCACGTTCGGATCGCTCGTGCTCGCCGTCAACGAGGGGCACGAGCTTCGCTACGCCGGGAACGTCGGCACCGGCTTCGACGACCCCGAGATTCGCGAGCTCCTGAAGCTCCTGAAGCCCTTGCACCGCGACACGACGCCGTTCCCCGCGGTGCCGAAGATGCCGAAGGTGCGCAAGGGCGACGTACAGTGGGTCGAGCCCCGCCTGGTCGCCCAGGTGCGCTTCACCGAGTGGACGCACGACGGCCGCCTTCGTCATCCCGCCTACCTGGGGATCCGCGAGGACAAGGCGGCCGCCGAGGTGAGGCGTGAGCGGCCGATCGCCGACATCGTGCGGAAGGGGTCGCGCGAGGTACGTCTCTCCAACCTCGACAAGCTCTTCTGGCCGGATGAGGCCATCACGAAGGGCGACCTGCTCGGCTACTACCAGGCGGTCGCGCCCGTCCTCGTGCCCCATCTGAAGGGCCGGCCCTTCACGATGCGCCGCTATCCCGACGGTGTCTCGGGCAAGGTGTTCTTCCAAAAGGACGCGCCCGTCCACATGCCCGACTGGATACCCACCTTCCGTGCGCTCGTGTCGACGCGCGGGCAGGCGCGCGCGAAGAAATGGATCGACTTCCCGCTCGTGAACGACGAGCTCGCTCTGCTGTGGATGGTGAACATGGGCTGCATCGACATGAACACCTGGTACTCGCGCATCGACCGACCCGACCGAGCCGACTTCGTGCTCTTCGACCTCGATCCGACGCCCCAGGTTCCGTGGTCGCAGACGATCGAGGTGGCCTTGATCCTCAAGGAGCTGCTCGACGCGCTCGGCCTCGAGTCGTTCCCCAAGACGTCGGGGGGCAAGGGCTTCCACGTTCTCGTGCCGCTCGATCGCCGCTCCACGTACGACGACACGCGCCACTTTGCGGAGCTCGTCGCCGGGGCGATCGCGCGCACGCATCCGAAGCTCGCGACCACCGAATGGTCAAAGGCCCGGCGCCGGGGGGTCCTCATCGACGCGAACCAGAACGGCGAAGGGAAGACGATCGCGTCCGCCTACTCGGTCCGGCCCAAGCCGGGCGCGCCGGTCTCGACGCCCCTCGCGTGGGACGAGGTGAACGGCACGCTGAACCCGGCGCTCTACACGATGTCGGTCGTGCTCGAGCGCGTGCGCGAGCGCGGCGACCTCTACGCCGGCCTCCTCACGCGACGGCAGTCGCTCTCGAAGGCCCTCAAATCGTTGGCTTGACGGGCCGCGTCCGCGCGGCCTGCTTCGCGACGCTCAGCTCTCGCCCGTCGATCGCCGCGTAGCGGAGCGCGATGGCACTCAGCTCGTCGGAGGCCTCCTTCGCCGCGTGCCCGAGCTTCGCGTCGAGCGTCGCCGGGTCGTCGAGGTACAGAAGCCTCGTCCAGAACGTCGTCAGCACGATCGAGACCCACGGCATGAAGATCGCGTTTCGCTCGAGCGCCGCCGACGG
>JALYLO010000444.1 GCA_030774175.1 Actinomycetota bacterium | reverse complement strand
CCGCACGCTAACGCGCGGGCCGCCGCCGTTCAAACCGGACTAGCCGGCAGCGAGGGCGTGTGCCTGGTCGATCAGGCTCTGAGCCTGGTCGATCCAGCCCTTCGCCTGCTGCTCGTTCAGGGCCTGGCCGTCGAATGCGGCACCGTTCAGCCCCACCTTGATCTGCGACGCGAGCGCGTCGCGCTGTGAGGTCAGCGATGCGATCTGGCCTTCGATCTGGTTGTAGGTCTGATCGCCGGCCGAGTCGCTCTCGATGCCCCGCGTGGAGGCCGTGAGCGTGTCCTCTGAGAACACGCCGAACGACGCGTTCAGCTGCTCGTAAACGGCACCGAGCCGGTCGACCGTCGCGCGGTGCGCGATCAGCCCGTGTGGTATTGCCTGGTTTGTCAGGGCCTCGACCAGAACGCGGCCGTCTGGCGTGTAGTCGTCGTGCAGTCCGAGCAGCGACAGGATCGTCGGCCGGAGGTTCGTGTGGTCGGTCCACGTCGACGAGTCGACGCCGTTCGACGCGACGCCTGGTCCGACGATCCCGGCCCACGTGTTGCCGATCTCGTCTTGGATGTCCCCATGGCTCCACGCGAAGCCCGGGCTCACGCAGGGGTTGCTTCCGCACGTCGGGCCGGTCGGCGCTGCGGTGAAGAAGAAGTCCGGGTTGCCGAACAACGTGAACGTGGGCGTTCGCTTCGGATCGGCGTTGACCATGTGCAGCGCCTGCTCCTCGACCGGGTCGGCAAAGGCGGTAGCGATCGAATGCTTCACGCCGTTGTCGACGTACGGGTCGGAGAGTCGGAGGCTCGCAAACGTGTGCTCGAGGCTCCGTACTGAGGACGCCGTGCGGTCGGGCTGACCGTTCACGTAGACCGTCGGTGCGCTGTCGGAATGGACGGAGAAGTCCGTGCGACCCGTGAGTGTCCGAAGGTTTGCGTTGACCTCGCCGATCTGGTTCGACGGGCAGTTGAGGACGCCCTGGCTGTCCGCCACGCAGTTCGCGTGTGTATATGCCAGCGCCGCCGCGTTTGCGGGGTCGGTCGTGCCGACGCCGCCCGCGAAATGGTCACCCTCGTCGACGGTGACGACGAACAGCGTGTTGCTCTTGTCGATCCCGTGCGTTGCGAGGTTCTGGAAGAACGCTGCGAACGCGTCGTCGTACGACTTCAGCTGGGCCTGGTAGTCGGTCTCGCCGGGCCCGCGTGCACTGCTGACGAACGAGTCACTGCTCGTTGTCGGGACGTGGAAGTCGTGTGCGTCCGAGATGTAGCCGTACGTCACCGGGACCCCCGCTTCCTGCATCGCGGCGACATAGCCGAGCGTGTTCTTCGCGAGCATCCCGTCGAAGCCCGGGAAGCCGCAGTTGCCCTTCGGGTCAGCGATATTGTCGCCGGCGGTGCTGGCGACGCACGTACTCCCCTGGGCGATCGCCGGATCGACGTACTTCGCGCCGAAGAGCGCCTGCCCGGCATAGCCTGCGCCTGCCGACCCGTCTGGGTTCGGCTCGTCGGGAAGCGTGTCGGCCTTCAGCGACGCCGGATCGGCGTACTGGTTGTGGCAGACGCCACTGCCGCCAAGGGCGCAGTGGATCGCAATTCCGACGTAGTTCGTCTGAGCGAGCTGAGGGTTGGCTTGCGCCTGGAGCCATTCGGGCGAGCCGGCGCCAAACACGCGCGTCATGTCGCCGGACGCCGACGTGTTCGTGTTCTCGAGCTCGATGTTCGCCGTGCCGACGCCGCCGAAGTCACAGCCCGCGCGGGTGTACGGCACCCACGGGGCGGGCGTGTTCTTCCCGCCCGTCGTGACCATGTTCGGCAGCGGATCACCGGCGTGCGTGGCGTCGGAGCCGTTGACGGCATCCGTCCAGTACTTGAAGGAGCCACCCGACGGGAACGTCGGTCCATTGAGGCTGTCGAAGTACGCGTAGCTGTTCGAGACGGTCTGACCGTTGCGATCCGGGTAGAGGCCGGTGAGGGAGGACAAAATGCCGCCCGCCGTGTGCGAGATGAGGATCGTATGGTCGTTCGTCAAGAGTGTGCCGTTGCCCTCGAGGAAGTTCAGAAGGTGCGGCATCTGCTCGAGATCGGACGCGACGTTCGGGTTGTCGCGCCGGAAGTGCGTGTTGTCGAACTGCAGGTAGATCACGTGCTTCACCTGCCCGGCTTTCGAGCCGAGCTGGCAGGGCGCACTCGCGCTTGCGCTCGCAGTCGCACCGCCGTGCGAGACCACACCGGTGGTCAATGCGACGACCCCGCACGTTGCGACGAGCGCGGCGACGATCGCCGCTCGACGAACGGACTTCAACATTTTCGATTCTCCCCCTTACGGTTGAACGGACAACGCTGACCCTATGCCGACGCCCGCGACGCAGGGGTGTCCGGGATCGGGCGATCCCGTGACGAACTGGAGCCGTCGCATCAGCCCCCCACAAGACCAACACCCTGAGCCGTGTAATTGACGGCGCTGATTCTACGAGATCCGGTCGCTCACGGCCTGACGAACCCCATCCGCTCATACATCTGCTCGAGGGTCGGCGCCGAGGTTTGCCGGGCTTTCTCGGCACCGACGCCGAGCAGTCGGCGCAGTTCACCCTCGTCGGCGCGAAGCTCGGCGTAGCGCTCCTCCATCGGCGCGAAGAGCTCGACCACCGCGTCGCCGACGTCGGTCTTCAGGTCGCCATAGCCGCGCCCGTCGTAGGCGGCCTCGACCTCCGCGATCGAGCGGCTCGTCGCGACCGCGAGGATTTCGACCAGGTTCGAGACGCCCGGCTGCTCGCCGGGTGCGTACCGAACCTCGCGCCCCGAGTCGGTGACCGCGAGCTTGAACTTCTTGCGGATCGTGTCGGGCGGGTCGAGCACCATCACCGTGCCCTGCTCGCTGCCGCCGGTCGTCGACATCTTCTTCGCGGGCTCCTGGAGGTCCATGATCCGCGCGCCCACCTCGGGGAAGACGCCCTTCGGCACCGTGAACGTCTCGCCGAAGCGCGAGTTGAACCGCTGCGCGATGTCGCGCGCGAGCTCGACGTGCTGGCGCTGGTCGTCGCCGACCGGGACGATCTCGGTCTGGTAGAGGAGGATGTCGCCCGCCATCAGCACCGGGTAGGTAAAGAGGCCGGCCGAGACGAACTCCTTGCCCTCGCCCTTTTCCTTGAACTGCGTCATACGGCCGAGTTGCCCGAACCCGGTGACGGCCGAGAGCAGCCACGCCGCCTCGGCATGCGCGGTCACGTGGCTTTGCAGGAAGAGCGTGCAGCGATCGGGATCGAGCCCGACGGCATAGAGGAGCGCGACGAGGTCGAGCGTCCGCTCGTGCAGATCCTTCGGGTCGTACTCGCTCGTGATCGAGTGCAGGTCGACGACGCAGAAGAAGGCGTCGCCCTCGTCCTGGGTCGAGACGTACTGGCGCATGGCGCCGATGTAGTTGCCGATGTGCTTGGCACCAGTCGCCTGGATGCCGGAGAAGACGCGCATGGATTCACCTCGAGGTCGAGTCACAGGGCCGGCCTATGGAGTTCGCGGACGAGGCGGCGCAGAGTTAGCGCAGGCCTCCGCCTCGCCCGCAGCGCCATGACCAGCGGTTCCGAGCGGCGGAAGCCATCGCGCGAAGGATAGAGGAAAATCCGCAGCTACTCTGCCCAAATGACAGTCACCTCCCAGGCCTGGTCGCCCTCCTCCTGGCGCGAGCGCCCCGCGCTTCAGCAGCCGGAGTGGCCCGACCCGGCGCGCGCCGCCGCCGCGGTCGAGCGGCTGCAGGCGAGCCCGCCTCTCGTCTTTGCCGGCGAGGCCCGCGCGCTGCGCGAGAGCCTCGCGAATGTGCTCGAAGGGCGCGCGTTCCTGCTCCAGGCCGGCGATTGCGTCGAGTCGTTCACCGAGCTCTCGACGATGCGGATTCGCGAGAAGCTGAAGATCATGCTTCAGATGTCCGCCGTCCTCACCTACGGCGCGACGCTGCCGGTCGTGAAGGTGGGGCGGATCGCCGGCCAGTTCACGAAGCCCCGCTCCGAGCCCATGGAGCCAGGAACCCAAGTGCCGAGCTTCCGCGGCCACATGGTTCACGACGACGCGCCGACTGTCGAAGCACGCATCCCCGACCCTCAACGAATGGTCGAGGGTTACAACCAGTCGGCCCAGACGCTCAACCTGCTGCGCGCCTTTACGAAAGGCGGCTACGCCGACCTGACTCAGGTGCACCTGTGGAACAAAGACTTCGTCGCCAGCTCGCCCGAGGGACGTCGCTACGACCAGCTCGCCGGCGAGATCGAGCGCGCGCTCGCATTCATGGCCGCGTGCGGCATCGACCTCGCTAACGAGCGTCGCCTGCACGAGGTCGACGTCTACACGAGCCACGAGGGCCTGCTGCTCGAGTACGAGGAGGGCCTGACGCGGCGGGATTCGCTGACGAACGACTGGTACGACTGCTCGGCGCACCTGCTCTGGATCGGGGAGCGCACGCGCCAGCTCGACGGCGCGCCCGTCGAGTTCTTCTCCGGCGTGCACAACCCGATCGGCGTCAAGCTTGGGCCGAATGCGACGCCGGCCGACGTGGTCGAGCTCGCCGAGCGGCTGAATCCGCTCCGCCTCCCCGGCCGGCTCACCTACTACGCGCGTATGGGCGCCGAGCGCGTGCGCGAGCTGCTGCCGCCGCTTCTGCGCGCAGTCAAGGAGGAGGGGCACCCGGTGCTGTGGGCGTCCGACCCGATGCACGGGAACGGGATCCGCACCGCCGACGGCGTCAAGACGCGCCGCTTCGATTCGATCATGGCCGAGCTCGAAGGCTTCTTCCAGGCGTGCTGGGAGGTCGGCGTCTGGCCCGGCGGCGTCCACCTCGAGTTCACCGGCGAGGACGTCACGGAGTGCCTCGGCGGTGCCGACGACGTGCTCGAAGAGCACCTCGCGTCGCGCTACCAGACGCTGCTCGACCCGCGCTTGAACGCTCGACAGTCGCTCGACCTCGCGTTCCGGCTGGCCGAGCTGATGCGCGCGCCGCGTTAGAGGCTTGATGTGAATCTCACGCACTCGCGGATGGTGGCTCGTACACGGCGCATCTCGCCCGGGTCGGGCTTGAACGTAGACAAAGCTATGCACAGCTCTTTCAGAAATGCCTGCCCGACCCGAGCGAGCTGTTCTGTCTGAGCCATCCCCGCAAGCACGCAATTCCACATCAACCCTCTAGGTTGCGGCAAGCTCCTCGTCGAGGACGCTCTGGGGGAACGCCACGATCAGCACCTCGCAGGGGGCGCGGCGCAGCACGTAGTCGACCGTGGGCGAGAAAAAGCGCGACTGGCGCCGCCAGCGGGGGGCCGAGCCGAGGACGATCAGGTCGGCGTCCACCTCGATCGCGCGCTCCACGATCGCACTGCCGATCGCCCGGGCGCGCATGACCGTCCCCTCGACGACGACGTCGTGTTCTGCGCCGAGGATCTTCGCTTCCGCCAGCGACGCCTCCGCCCGCTCCTCCTCGTCGTACATGGGCGCGTCGATCGCGCTCTCGAGCGGTACGCGGATCACGTGGAGCGCCTGCACCTCGGACCCGTGCTCGCTCGCCAGCTTCACCGCCGTTGCGAGCATCTCCTCGCCGATGAGCCCGATCTTCATCGGCACGAGGATGCGGTGGAAGTCGACCGGCGGCTC
>JALYLO010000443.1 GCA_030774175.1 Actinomycetota bacterium | reverse complement strand
GGCTCTACGTGCGCTATGTGCTCGACCTCGCGGAGATCCCCACCTACCAGGCGCGGCAGCAAGGCGTCGACCCTTCGGCCTATGCGCGCCGCCTCGCTGCGGGCCTGCACGTGACGCTCGATGGCCGTGCGGCCGCCGTCGTCCCGGTCTCGCACGCGCTCGCGTTCCCGAAGGGCGTCGGCGGCCTGCACACGATGAGGCTGCAGGTGATCCTGCGCGGGCCTACGGTCAACGGCTCGGTCCGGCTCGGCGTGCGCGACCGAAACTACGCCGGACGAATCGGCTGGAAGGAGATTGTCGTCGGCGCGGGCACACGCTCCGCGAGCAACGAGCTCCGCGCCTATCCGAAGAGCCTGCTGCAGAGCCCGCTCGACGTCACCTCGGTCAGCACGACGGTGGCGCCGACGCGCGACGAGCCGCCGACGCTCCTCACAGGAAAGGCGCTCCAGGCCCCTGACCGGGTCGCGGACTCCGGCTTCACGCGGCTGATCGGCCGCGGGCACCTGAGCGCACTCGTCATCCTGGCCTCGCTCGCGGCGGCACTCTTCTGGGGCGCAGCGCACGCGCTCTCGCCGGGCCACGGCAAGACAATCGTGAGCGCCTACCTCGTCGGCAAGCGTGGCACGCCACGGGACGCGGCACTTCTCGGTCTGATCGTGACCGTTACGCACACGATCGGCGTTTTCGCGCTCGGGCTCGTCACGCTCGCGCTGTCACAGTGGATCGTCCCCGACCAGCTCTACCCGTGGCTGAACCTGACTGCCGGTGTCGCCGTCGTCGCCGTGGGCCTCGCCGTGCTGCGGTCGCGTTTCGCCGACTGGCACCACGAGCGCGCCCACCGCCGTGCGCATCATCATCACCACCACCACCACCACCAGCCGCACGAGCACGATCTCTCGCGGCGCGGGCTCCTCGCGGTCGGGATCTCGGGTGGGATCCTTCCCTGTCCGTCCGCACTCGTCGTTCTGCTCGCAGCGATCTCGCTTCATCGCGTCGCCTTCGGGCTCGTTCTGATTCTCGCGTTCAGCGCCGGGCTCGCGCTCTCGATCACCGGCGTCGGCCTCGTCGCCGTGCTGGCCAAGCGCAGGTTCGCCCGCGCGAGATTCGACGGCCTCCTGATGCGCGCCCTCCCGGCCGTGAGCGCCCTTGTCATCCTGGTCGCCGGCGTCGCCATGACCGCGCGGGCGCTCCCGAAGGTGAGGTAGAAAATGGCCCGCTGGACTCGCACGCTCGACCGGGGCGAGTGGTACCGCCTGTCAGGCTTCGCCGGCGCGATCGGCCTCCTCCACATCGCCGGCTGGGGCCTCTTCGCCTGGTACTCATCGAGCTACCCGGCGCTCGCCGGCCTCGGGGTACTTGCCTACACCTTCGGCCTACGCCACGCCTTCGACGCCGACCACATCGCGGCGATCGACAACACGACGCGCACCTTTCTTGCGCAGGGCAAGCGGCCGCTTGGCGTCGGCTTCTTCTTCTCACTAGGACACTCGACGATCGTCTTCGCGCTCACGGCGGGCCTCGCGGTCGCAGCGAGAATGGTGAACACTCACCTCCCCGGCTTTCAGAGCTGGGGCGGCACGATCGGCGCCGGCGTGTCTGGCACGTTCCTCTGGATCATCGGGATCCTGAACCTGCTCGTCCTGTTGGACGTCCTGCGGGTCTTCATCGAGCTGCGCGGCGGCGCCTACGACGAGACGGCGCTCGAGGAGCGGCTCCTCGACCGCGGCTTCATGAGCCGCCTCTTCATCGGCCGCCTCTTCCGCTTCGTCTCGAAGAGCTGGCACATGTACCCGCTCGGCGTCCTCTTCGGGCTCGGTTTCGACACCGCCACCGAGGTGGGCCTTTTGGCGATCGCGGCCGGCGTCGCGACCCACCACGTCCCGTTCCTCGCCGTCATCTCGCTCCCGATCCTGTTCGCAGCGGGCATGTCGCTGATGGACACCGCCGACGGCGCCTTCATGTCGCACGCCTACGGCTGGGCGTTCTCGAACCCGGTGCGGAGGATCTACTACAACATCACGGTCACGACGCTCTCCGTCGCGGTCGCCCTCTTGATCGGCACCGTCGAGCTGCTCCAGGTGCTCGCGCAACGACTCGCCTGGGACGGCGGCTTCTTCTCCTTCCTCGCCGGCCTCGACTTCGGGGCAGTCGGCTACGGAGTGGTCGGCCTCTTCGTCCTCACCTGGGTCGCCTCCGTCGTCGTCTGGAAGGCGGGCCGAATCGAGCAGCGCTGGAGCGCCCTCGTCCGCTCAGACTGAGAAATCCACGGTCTTTTGTTCGCGTGCAATTCGGCTTCGGCGGTCGCGATGGTCCGCTTGGTCGACGGCCCCCTGTTGCCTCCTGGCCTGCGGAGTCGCCGTGAGCAGCCACGTCGAGGTGTGGGGCCGAAGCGGGCGGGAGCTTTGAGCGCTGCGTTGTGGCTGTACGAGCGTCGGGCTGGCGTCCGTCCCCTCGGTTCCCTCTCCTGCGTAGAGACGCCACGCCACTCGACGATCGTGACCTGGCGGGCGATGCTGCGGACGGGAGGTGGTGGCGGTGCTCGGGCGTAAGGACGCTGGCGCAGTCGAGCGCTGACGCCTTGACGCCACGAGCGTTACGGACGCGAGGGCCGGGCCGCGTCCTCGTGCTCTCGGCGTCCGGGGTTCGGACGCTGATGCGCGACGTCCCATCGATCCAGGACAAGGTTCTCGCCGCGCTCACGGCACGGCTTTCGGACGACTAGACGCTACGACCGCGGGTGCGGGACACGCACCTCCGCGACATGCGCGAGGTAGGTCGGCGCCGCGAGTTCGAGGACGAGCTGCCGGCCCGGCGTATCCCCGCGTTCGAGCTCCTCGAACGAGTGGCCGACGTCGCCGCCGAGGACGACCGGGCCTTCGTCGGTCTCCACGACGACGATCTGATGTCCGGCCGTGTGTCCCGGCGCCGGCAGGAGCCTGACGCCCGGCAGGATCTCCGCCTCGCCGTCGTGCTCGACGTACGTCGCGCCCGGAAAGTCGACCCACTCCCGCACCGTGTAGTCGTCCTCCGTCCGCGCGTCCGCGAGCTCGCGTCGCTGCACGTGGATCGGGATGCCCGGGAAGAGCCGGTTGCCGCCGCAGTGATCGAAGTGGAGGTGCGTGTTGACGACGACCGCGACGCGACTCACGAGCTCGTCCGGGAGCGGGTTCGGGTGCCACTCCTCGTCGTCCTCGTCGAGCGCCGGCGTCGTGTCGATCATCCCCGTGTCGACGAGGACGAGCCCGTCGGGATGCTCGATCATGTCGGAGAACCCGGGCAAGCGGTCACCGGAGAAGACCACTTCGCTCGTCAGGTGCCGACCGATATCGTCACGGCTGAGCACGGCCTTGACTCCTTTCTCGGCGGCCTCCTCCGGCCGCACGTAGCTCTTGATCTGGGGGTTAGACCGCTCGGCGACCCGTAACTCATCGGTCTCTGCCCAGGCTGCGTCAGGGGACATTCCCGGACACTGGCCCATCGAGGCGAGCCGTCGCCCGAGGCAAGCGCAGCGTATCGCGCCTTCGTAAGGGGTCGCCGTTCGTTATGGCGCGGCAAGACGCGAGCACTAGAGTGCGCCGGGGGTACTAGCTATGCATCAACGAGTGAACCGGCAGGTCAGACTGAAGTCCAGGCCGTCTGGCATTCCCCAGGCGGAGCACTTCGAGATCGTCGAGGCGCCTGTGCCGGACCCGTCGAATGGTCAGGTTCTGGT
>JALYLO010000442.1 GCA_030774175.1 Actinomycetota bacterium | reverse complement strand
CAAAGCCTAGAGAGGCAGGGATCGGGCAACAAGTGGGCAACAAGCCCCACCGAGACGAGCCGAGAACGGTCGGCTTTTAAGCCGGCAAATCCCGCTCTAACACAAACCCGCCGAGCGCGGCCGAGGCGCCTCAGGTCTTCTCTTAATCCCAAGGTCGAAGGTTCGAATCCTTCACGGCCCATAAGGACCTTTTCCGCTGCCCGAGATCCGCATGGTTGTGCGGGACAGGTGTGCCGGGGATGCCGCTGTCAGTTGAGTGTCGCCCCGGTTCGTCCACCAGTTTGTCCAGTCGCTCTCGTTCATGGTCCGCGCAGATCATGCCGTCGTGACTTGCTGCCAAGCGTCATGCGCGGTGGGATGGGCCAGCGCTCACGAATTTCCCTCGACGCTTCAGCTGATATGGAGTGAGGTTTGTCAAGGCGCACGGCTTGAAGGCCCGTTGGTTGCGGGCCTTTGTCTTTCGGCGGGGGGAGCGCACCGGCCGTTGTCGACGCGTCGTGTCGCGGCTGATATGTGCGGGTCGGGACCGCATGACCTGGTGTGCGAGCTGAGGAGCGTTGCCGCTCTCTAAGGTCGAGCGTCGCCTTTCGGGCGGCTCGTAGCTGACCCGCGGGGCACTCCTCGCGTCCTTGTCGCCGGTGCGCTCTCCTCGCCGAGCCGTTTCCGAAGCGGGCTACATCGTCGCGAGCGCCCAGCAGTGGCCGGCGAGCTCGCGCGCGACAGCGACCGCGACGACCGTGCGGCGCTTGCCGCGCTGCTCGAGCGCCTGCCAGCGTTGATGGAGACGCCTGGCGCTTCGGTCGGCGCGTGCGCGCACGGCGGCCGGCTGCCCTTGGCGGCGCCGCTCCAGCGCCGCGCTCGCGCGCAGCGGTCTTCGCTGGTGCCAGGCCGCCTCGACCAACAGCCGGCGGGCATGCGTGTTGCCGGTCTTGGTGATCGCGCCCAGCCGGCGCCGCTCCCCGCTCGAGTCCTCGCTCGGCGTCAGGCCGAGAAACGGGCCAAGCGACTGGGGCTGGAAGCGTGTCCAGTCGCCGAGCTCGACGGTCAAGGCAAGAGCGGTGAGCGTCGCGACGCCACGCAGGCAGACGAGCCGGCCGACGGTATCAGCGAACGGCGGCTCCGAGGCGAGCTCGACGATCGCCGCATCGAACGCCTCGCGGCGAGTCTTCGCCTGCAAGACCGCAGCGTACGACTCCTCGAACGCGATCGCGAGCGGCCTGCTCAGGAAGCGCTGCCGACGCAGCCACTGGTCGTGAGCGGACGTCCACGCGCTCGCGTCGTAGACGACGCCGTGGCGCAGCAACAGCTTCGAGAGCCGATGCCGCGCCCGCATCAGCTCGCCACGCGCGTCCTCACGCGCGCGCACCAGATCACGAGCAGCTTCTTCGTGCGGCTCCGGAACACGCACCGCCACCAGCTCACCCAGGCGCAAGAGCCGCGCCAACCGCTCCGCGTCGCGACGGTCGGTCTTCACCTTGTCACCCGACGCGCGCAGGATCTTCGACGGCGCCGCGACCGTGCACACGATCCCCGCCGCCGCGCACGCCCGCGCGAGCCCGTACCCGGTCGGGCCCGCCTCGTAGGCGACCCTGACCGGCGCCCGAAACTGCTGCAACCACTCGACAGTCTCCGCCGGCGGCGTCGGCGCCCGCCAACTGCGCACCTCTCCCGTCGCCGCATCGAGCACACCCGCGACGACCTTGCGCGCGTGCACATCCAACCCGACCCACGTACCCTCAGCCATACCGGCGCCTCCCGTAATTGCGGCTCTACCGCCGGGCCGATCCCGACGGCAACCCGCGCCAACTTACGAGCGAGGCGCCGGGTCACGCTCCATATGGTCTAATGGGCGAGGCGGCGAAGGGCCTGGCGGAACCGTGACCGGTCGCGCCAGGTTCCTTCGCTTTTGCGCGTCGGAAGGGCTCGATCGCTCGTGGATCGCCCAGTTCGCCGAGGGTGACTGCGACCGCACGACGAACGATGAATTCGTCGTCCTCAACCTCCAAGAGGCACGAGGTCAGGCCAAGCCGTACCAGATCCGGCAGTTCCTCCGACTGGTCGAGCGCTACGCTCTGAGCCTGGAGGCCGAGGAATGAGCGACTACCACATCAACGTCTTCTACAGCGACGAGGACGCCGGCTACATCGCCGACATCCCCGACCTCAACGCATGCTCAGCCTTCGGCGCGACCGCCGAGGAAGCGCTCGCCGAGGTGGAGAAGGCGAAGCAAGCCTGGCTTGCTGCCGCACGCGACGCCGGCAAGGCGATCCCCGAGCCTCGCTACCGGCCCGCGATTTACGCCCGGTAGACGTTCGTCTAACCGCACGGGCACCGTCCTCGAGTCGGCCGTGACCGCGGTCGCGATCGCAGCGCACTTCCAGCGAGAATGGGCCGATGAGTCGCGCGAAGGCCCCGCCGGTGAAGATCGTCGTCGACGTCCACGAGCGGCAGAGCGGGATCGCCGAGACCCTCGCCGAGCTCGGCGCCGAGATCGAGATCGCGTCACTTGCCGCCGGCGATTACGCGGTCGGTGCGGACACTCTCGTCGAGCGCAAGCGGGTGCTCGACCTCCACGCGGCGGTGCTCAAGGGCCGTCTCTGGCCGCAGCTCGGCAAGTTGCGCGCGGCCTGCGCGTTCCCCTACCTGCTCGTCGAGGGCACTGACATCGACCGCGGACCGCTCCACCACAACGCGGTCCGCGGCGCGTGCCTGGCCGTGATCGACCAGGGGATCGCGCTCCTGCGCAGCGGCTACCAGCGCGACTCGGCGCTTTGGATCCACCGTCTCGCGGTCCGCTGCCAGCAGGTCGAGCCCGCTGCGGAGCGGCCGGCGTACGCCCAGCGGCCCAGGCCGAAGCCGGGCGACGAGACGGCCGAAGCGCTGCTCGCCGCCGTCCCGGGCATCTCGACCACGTCGGCTCGTGCGCTGCTCGAGCGGTTCGGCAGCGTGGCCGCGGTCGTAGCAGCCGATCCTGTCGAATGGCTAACCGTCCCGGGCATCGGCCCCGAGCGCGCCCGCGCACTCGCGGAGACGTTCACCCTTCGCCGAGGCTCGCTCACGATCGCGCACGACCGCTGAAGGAGTAGATACGTGGACATCGCTGCACGCGTTTCATCGAAGGGCCGGATTACGATCCCGAAGCAGGGAGCAGGCTCGGCGGCGTGCGTGGGCAGCGCAGGCGCGCGGTTGACGCGGGTCGTCGACGCACAGACGCGCCAAAACGCACCAAACGTGACCGTTCGCGCGCACGGCGTGCCCACCGGTGCCCCCACGCGAGCAAAAAAAGCTCGAGTGGCAGCGCTGTTCGAATCCTTCACGGCCCATCACGATTTGCGCGTCAGTCCGGATACTCGTCCTTCCGCCAGGTGCGGGGCTCGGCGGGTTGGGCTATCGGCGCTCGCTCGAGCAGGAAGCCGAAGTACGGCGCGACGAACGGGTCGGGCGCCATCACCGTGTAGGTGTGGTAGATGGTCCCGTTCTCGCGCGCGAAGGCGATCCAGCCCGGCCCTTCGCGCAGTCCGTCC
>JALYLO010000441.1 GCA_030774175.1 Actinomycetota bacterium | reverse complement strand
CCGCTTCGACGTCTTCTGCGGCCGCTACATGTACCACTGTCACATCCTCGAGCACGAGGACCACGACATGATGCGCCCCTTCGTCGTCATGCCTGCCGAGCTGATGCCGTTCATGGACATGCACGCGAGCGAGGAGGGCGGACACCACCACATGAACGATGAAGCGTGACGCGGGGGCCTGGGTCAATACACGATCACGACGCCAGGCGCTAGGCGAGCATCGTGAGCGCGAGGATCACGAGAACCGCAGCCGCGGTCACGAGCCAGACGCGGCCGAGGAGGATCCACGGCGTCTTCTCGCTCGCTCCGACCTCGACAAGCTCGTCGAGATGATGCACATCCCGAACGAGAGGGTCCTCGCGGTCGTCGTCCGTCGGCATGCCCGTACGATCGCCGAGGACGCGCGGACACGCATCCGCAAGGTGCGCCATTCGATGCGGCAATCCCGCAGACTCCGCACGGTGCGGAAGGATTTGCCCACGGACGACGCCGGCGTCCTTCATTTCACACTGTCCGAGCGCTTCGCACGCGGCCGCGCGGCGCGCGCGGGAGCGTCGAGACGCAGCCACGCCGCCCTCGACTTGCCGGCGAACCGCGATCCGATCGTGTGGCTCGAGACTCAAGCGGCGACACGTGTCGCCGAGCTCGTTCCGATCCGCTACAGCAGAATGCTCACCTCGCCGCTGGCCTTTTTTCGCGGCGCAGCGACGGTGATGGCGAATGACCTGGCAGCAGCGCTGCGCACAGATCTCAACGTCCAGCTGTGCGGCGACGCGCACCTCCTCAACTTCGGCGGCTTCTCGTCGCCCGAGCGCGACCTCGTGTTCGACCTCAATGACTTCGACGAGACGCTTCCCGGGCCCTTCGAGTGGGACGTCAAGCGACTGGCCGCCAGCGTGGAAATCGCGGCGCGCGAGCGCAAACTCCCCAACCGAGATCGCTCCGCCGCTGTACGTGGAGCCGTCCGCACTTATCGCGAGACCATGAGAGAGCTTGCCGAAATGAGCACCCTCGACGTCTGGCACGCCCACGTCGATGCGCGTGAGCTCGTGACCGAACTGCGAAACGAGCACGAACGCCGAGTCTCGAGGACGGTAGAGCGTACGGCCGCTCGCGCGCGCATGAATGACAGCGCCCACGCGCTTGCGAAGCTGACGCGCCTCGTGGACGGCGAGCCGCGAATCGTCTCGGAACCGCCGGTCATCGTTCCAATCGACGAGCTCACCCGCGACAGCAGCCGGCTCGAGGCGCAGCTGCGGACCATCTTTCGGAGCTACCGCCGTTCGCTTCCGCGCGACCGGCGTGCGCTGCTCGACCGCTTCCGCTACGGCGACCTCGCACTCAAGGTCGTCGGAATCGGCAGCGTCGGCACACGCTGCTGGCTCCTCCTCCTCATCGGCAGGGACGAGCACGATCCACTCTTCCTCCAGCTCAAGGAGGCTCAGGCTTCGGTGCTTGATCCGCACCTTTCCCGAAGCGGATTCAGGAACCAGGGCCAGCGCGTCGTGGAAGGTCAGCGCCTCGCGCAGGTGGTCAGCGACATCTTCCTCGGCTGGACACGCGTGGAGGAGCTCGACGGCGCGCCGCGCGACTTCTATGTGCGCCAGTTGCGGGACTGGAAGGTCTCGATCGACCTGGAGCGCATCGGGCCTCGGGGCCTCAGGATCTACGCCAGGTGGTGCGGCGCGACACTGGCGAGGGCACACGGGCGGTCGGGCGATTCCGTCGCGATCGCCGCCTACCTCGGGAAGAGCGACCGCTTCGACCGGGCGATGGCGGACTTCGCAGCGTCATACGCAGACGTCAACGAGCGCGACCACGCATCGCTTCGAGCCGCCGTCGACGACGGCCGGCTGGCGGTGCCAGAAGGGCTTTGAACAACCGTCGTGCGGAGCGACCGCAGCGAATCAGGGTCCGTACCGATGCTGTAGCCGGTTGCTGCGATCAGTCTGTGCCGAAAGCGAACGGGAGGCACTCGATGAACGACAGCGACAGGCCGGTCCTCATCTGCTACGACGGCTCCGACGGCGCGCAGCGCGCGATCGGCGCCGCCGCGGATCTCCTCCCCGGGCGGCGCGCGGTCGTCCTGAACGTCGGCCCGCATCTGACGCCGCAGGAAAGCTACGTCGAAATCGTCGCGCCGGTCATCCCGAATTTCGAAGAGGACAACGCCAGGACGGCGCTCGAGGCGGCCAGGGGCGGAGCCGAGCAAGCGCACAACGCCGGCTTAGATGCGGTCCCCCGTGGGGACGTCGCCGACTCGCCGTGGGAGGGAATCGTCCACCACGCGAACGACATCGACGCCGCCGTGATCGTGATCGGTTCGCACGGACGCAACAGCGCGGGCGAGTTTCTGCTCGGGAGTGTTTCGCACCAGGTCGCCGAGCATGCAGGACGGCCCGTTCTGATCGTCCCGCCTCCGCGCGACTGAGGCGTATGCCGGTCTACCGGTGCGAATGAAGCTAGCCGGAGTCTGCAATTGCTCGGTACCGGGGTTGCCTTTCGCCGGCTAGCGGCACTGACAGACGCCCCTCGGCTTGCGATCGTTGGGCAACGTCATGCAGTCGTCAAAGGAGCAGGTGATGTGCGAGAACAGCAATCAGAATCGGTGGTCGTCCAACCGTGAGTTGTCGCGCCGGTCGAACGCCGGCATTGAAGTCGTCCTGCTGTGGAGCGAGACGACCGGTCAGATCACCGTCTGCGTCACCGACGAGCCGCAAGGCACCTATTTCGAGCTCCGCCCGCCGGCCGAGCTCGCCCTCGACGCGTTCAACCATCCTTACGCGTACGCGGACCGAGCGCTTCCATATTACGAGGACGCACGCCTCGCAGCCTGACGCGGCCAGGAGTCGCCGCGCCTCCACGAACTCAATCGCCGCGGACTGATGCGTCCTGGGGAAGGCGGCTCAGCGCGTCTCGGGCGTGCGCAACGTCCGCAACGAGCTCGAGGTGCGGGCCGCCCCCGGCGTCAAGGACGTGAGAGACCAGCTCGAGATCGGCTACTGACATCGACTCGGCTCCCGGGCTGCGCTTTCCACGCGTTCACAGGAGGAGTAGATTCCTACGGCCGGTACCGAGGCGGGCGCGTGACCGACGACCACGGCTACCGGTTGCCAGCGAAGCAGGGAGGAGAAATCATGGAACAGACCGACACCCGCGGCGGTCCCGGCGGGATTCCTTCGATCTCGGACATCTTCAGAATCGCCGAGCGGGCCGAGCGGATCGGGCGCTATTGGTGGCTGCTCCTCGTGAGCGGCATCGCTTGGATCGTCGTCTCGGCGATCGTCTTCCGCTTCGACTACAACTCGGTGGTCGCGGTCGCCGTGCTGTTCGGCGTCCTGGCGATCACGATTGGAACGATGGAGGTCGCGCTCGCGATGGTCTCACGCGGCTGGTGGCGGGTGTTGCACGGGCTCCTGGGCGCGATCTTCGTCGTGACGGGCGTCGTGGCGTTCTTCACTCCCGGCGACACCTTTGTCGGACTGGCGGCGGTGATCAGCTTCTATTTCGTCTTT
>JALYLO010000440.1 GCA_030774175.1 Actinomycetota bacterium | reverse complement strand
GGCACGATCGCGGTGCCGACCGCGAAGAACTCGATCACGTGTGAGCCCCAACCGTGTGAGCGTTCCTGTAGCTGCACGCCGACGATGCCTTCGGCCTGGAGCTCCTCGGCCTCCTTCTGCATGCGCTCCATCGCGAGCTCGCGCGCGTCGTAGAGGGCCTGCGTGAAGTTCGGCATCTCGACGTTCTGTCCGACCTGCCGCATCGACGCGAACATCCCCTGGTGGGCGACGTGGTAGACGCACGAGCCCATCACGAGCCCGACCGGCCGGTGACCCGAGGCAAGCAAAGTCCAGAAGTCCTGCCCCGAGAGATCGCTCGTGAACGGGCGCCCGTTCGGGGCCCGGTGCATTTCGCCTTCGCGGTGCTTCACCGCTGTGCCGATCGCGATGAACTCGGCGAGGTGCTCCCCCCACTCGTAGCGGCCGATGTCGAGGCGGACGCCGACAATGCCGTCTGCGCCGAGTTGGTCTGCCTCCTCTTCCATCCGAGTCATCGCAAGCTCGCGCGCCTCGTACATCGCTTGGGAGAGGACACTCATCTCGATCGACTGCTTCCAGCTCGATTGCTGGTAGCCGATGTGGTAGATCGAGCTGCCGATCACGAGCCCGAGCGGGTCGAAGCCCGCCTGCTTGACGAGCAGGAACTCGTTAACCGACAGATCGGACGTGAAGAACCCGCCGCGCATCTGCGCGAGCCGTTCGCGCCCATGCTCGGGAACGCCTTCGGTCGAGGTCGGGTCGTAGCTCATCGGTTTCCTCCTAGGAGGTGCTCGGGATGGGAATCGGTGCTGAGATCGATGGTCAGCGTCGGCGTAAGAACAGAAAGAGTCTCGGTCTCGGCGGCGATGCTCGTGCCAAGCACGTGCACCGTGACGACGAGATCCGTGCGCGACGAGCCACCGGAAGAGGCCTCGCGCTCCTCGACGGAGTGCGCGAGCGAGACGCCGACCATGCCGCCAGCGCCTTGCCGGCGCGCCTCCGTGGTGACCCGCCCCAGTGCGAGCTCGCGCGCGTCGTAAACGCCCTGCGTGAAGTCGCCGAGCTCCTGGTTTGCCCAGCTCGAGAACATCCCCCGCTGCGCCTGTCGCTGCTGCCAGCCCGAGACGACGTAGAGAACGCTCGTCGCGCCCACAACGCCGAGCGGACGGTAACCCGCCTCCCTCAGCTGAAAGTACTCCTGACCCGAGAGATCAGTCAGCACCGGCTCCTCGGCCGGCACAGCGGCGTCGATGCGAACCGCAGTCCCGACGGCGACGTATTCGATCGCACCGGCGGCCCAGTCGTGCCGGCCAGTCGTCAGGTGCACCCCGACCACCGCGTGCGCGCCGAGCAGGCGTGCTTCCTGCTCAAGCCGGTCGAACGCACGACGGCGCGCGGTGTTCCACGCATCGGAAAGGACCGTCAGCTCCTGCGAGACGCCGCCCGCCTGCCAGGCGCCCCAGCTGCCGGGGCTCTGCTGCCAGCCGACGTGGTAGATCGAACTGCCCATCACCTGCGCCAACGGCCTCAGCCCGATCGCGTGTCCAAGCGCGAACTCGTTCACCGACAGATCGCTCGTAAAGAGCCCGTCGCCGGCCCCGAGCTCGGCGAGGCGCTGCTGCGCCCGCAGAGGCAACCCGCCGCGCTCGAGCGCCTCGAGCGACGCAGCCTGCTCCACCGCCGCGACCTCGCGCGCCTCGCGGTCATCGTCAGTGCCTCGACGGAAGAACGGCACTAGCCGGCCAAGAGCTGTTGAAGGGCGAGTTGCGCGTGCTCGTTCGTCCGTGCCTCATCGGCCAGATCGCGCGCGAGCGCTCCGAGCCACTCATCGAGAGAGAGTTCTTCCGTCTTCAGCACGACACCGCGGACCGCCATCGCCCGCCGCGCCTCAATCCCGTTGCGCGCCGAGAGGACGTAGCGCTGCTCGCCGAGCTGGCACTGGATCCGATCGACCCGCTTTTCCCTGCCAAGGAACCGCGTCGCTCTGCGCTCGACCTGCACCCGGCCCGGAAGCGCGCGCTCGAGCTTGTCGGCGAGCACCTCGACGAACGTCTTTAGATCGTTGCTCGACGCACGCAGCGAAGCGGCGACCAGCTCGACGTCGATCTCACCGCCGTCCATCAGTGAAGACTAAACGGGAGGGAAGCCATGAGCGCGCCACGATCTTGATCCGTCGGCCGCGAGCAAGGTCGGTCAGCCTGCTTTCTCCCAGCCTTCTTCCCCGTCTGCCCACGACACGGCGGTGTCGCGCCTGAACACGAGCTCGTTCGTCGGGTCGCCGGGCCATACGCCGATCTTGTTGCTGTCTGGGTAGACGGAGACAGCGGGTACGCGTGCGCTCGAGAACGCCAAGGTTCGCGCCGGCGATTCGCTGCGATTCATGATCTTGTGCGCTCCGGCAGGGCCGGCCGGAAAGCAGACGAGGTCTCCGCGTTCCAGGGTGTGCTCCCCATCGGGTGCGCGAACCACGATCGTGCCGTTGACGATGAGCAGCCATTCCTCTTCGTATTCGTAGTGATACGGGCACGAGCTCTCTCCGGGAGCCAGGTCGTAGACGTACATGGCGGTCGCCGCGGAGCCGACCGCGCGAGCGACGTCAATCCTCCCCTCAGGGTTTTCGGCGCTGAAGATGTTGACGGCCATGGTCGTTACGAGCCCTCGCTTGGAGGGAGCTCTTGGGCGATCTCCCAGCTGTGGCCGGCGGGATCGGTGAAGGTGGCGGTGCGCATGCCTGACTCCCGGTCGGTCGGGCCGGTGAGGAGCTCGACGCCCCGGCTCCTCAGAAGCGTGCACACTGCGTCGAGGCCGTCGAAGGACTTCGCCGTCTGGAGATCCTCCACAAACAGGCTGATCGCGCTCACCTTCTTCAGCGACCGCGCGATCGCTTCCCCCGCCGGGGGCTGTGTCGCGTGCTCCTCGAATTGGGGCAGGTCGTCGGTGATCTCGAACCAGGGCGCCTTCGAGCCGACGAAGATGTGCTTCGTCGGCCGCATGCTCGGACAGTCGACGAGCGACCCCAGCGCGACGTGCACGTACTCGCCGTCGCGCACCACCGAGAAGAGCAGCGAGCCACACGCCCGGCAGCGCGCGTCATTCAACCGGTCGTCGCCGACGACCAGGAGCCCGTCCGAACCGTCGGTGATCTCCAGCTTCGCCCGTTCGATGCCAGCAAACGCCTTGAATGCCGAGCCGGTCGCAGCGCGACAACTCGAGCAGTGGCAGTGCGACGCGTAGGCGAACGCGTCCTCCACGCGGTACCTGACAGCGCCGCACTGACAC
>JALYLO010000439.1 GCA_030774175.1 Actinomycetota bacterium | reverse complement strand
CCTTCGCATCGGCTACGCGGCCGGTCCGGCCGCGGTCTGCGCCGCGCTCGCGAAGGTGCGCCGTCCCTTCGACCTGACGGCGCCCGCGCAGGTCGCGGCGGTCGCCAGCGTGGGGGAGATCGACGAGATCGCGCGGCGTCGTGGGGTGAACGCCGAAGGGCTCGCTCGGCTCGAGACGGCGCTGCGTGGGCACGGGTTCGACCCTGTCCCGTCTGTTGGCAACTTCCTCTACGTCGAGACCGGCGCCGACGCGGACGATCTCTTTCAGCGCCTTCTGCGCGAAGGGATCATCGTGAGGCCCCTCGCCGGGTTCGGCTCGCCCACCGCGATCCGCGTCTCTGTCGGCACGCCCGAAGAGCTCGACGTCTTCACCGCGGTGCTTGGCCGCGTGCTCACGCGCGCGTGACCGTCGAGGCGCACGCGCGACCGTCATTTCGGCGCGCCGTGGTACTCCGTAACGGCCGCTTCCGGCTGCTCTTCTCCGCGAACCTCGCCTCGGGAATCGGCAACTGGCTCGCGCTGATCGCGCTGCAGGTCGCCGTCTACGACCTCACGCACTCCGGCTGGTGGGTCGGCGCCCTGTTGATCGCCACCCTGTTGCCCTCGATCTTTCTCGGCCTGCTCTTCGGCCCGCTCGTCGACCGCGTCTCGCGCAAGGGCCTGATGATCGCCTCGGACGTCGGCCGGCTGGCGGTCTTCTGTGTGCTGCCGTTTGCGGGCAGCGCCTCGGCGATCGTCGCGCTCTCGGCGGTCGCCGGCGTGGGCAACGCGATCTTCCGCCCTGCGGTCATCGCCGGCGTGCCGAACCTCGTCTCGGACGAGGAGCTGCCGGACGCGAACGCCATCCTCCAACTCGTCGAGTGGGGAACGACGGCGGCCGGCCCGCTCCTCGGCGGCGTGATCGTCGCCGCCTCGGGCCCGCACCTCGCCTACTGGACGAACGCGGTCACTTTCGCGATCTCGGCTCTGCTCGTCGCACGGATTCCGGGCCGGCTCCTTCAGAGCGAACGCCCGATCAGCCGCGGGCACTGGAGCGACCTCGGCGAGGGCTTCCAGACGGTGCTCCGCTCCCGCGAGCTCCTCACCGTGCTCGTCGTCTGGACGATCGCGATGATCCCTCTCGCGGCAGTGAACCTGGCCGAGATCTTCCTGGCGAAGCGCACGCTCGACGCCGGCGACTTCGGGTTCGGCCTCCTCTGGGCGGGGAGCGGCTGCGGCCTCGTCGCCGGCGGCCTGCTCACCAGTGGCATCGTGCAGCGATTCGGAACCGGCGCTGTCTATCCGCGGGCACTGCTGCTCTGGGCGCTCGGCACCGCGGGTGCGGCGGCGTCGCCCGACATCTGGCTGGCCGTGCTCGGGATGGCGGTCGGATCGGTCGGCAACGGCGTCGCCGTCGTCGTCAACATCACGCTCGTGCAGCGTGGCGCTCCCGACCACCTTCGCGGGCGCGCGCTCACCGCGATCATGAGCGTGAACGCGTCGATGATGCTGGTCGTCTTTCTCGTCGCCGGGCCGGTCACGGACGCGCTCGGTGCGCGGGCGGTCTACGCGATCTCCGCCGGGACGCTCGTGCTGGCCGCGCTCGCCGCGCTGCGACTCCTCCCGAGCGGAAGGACGGTGTGAACGGACGCCGCGACTGGACGCGGGAGAGCCTGGTCGCCGCGGTGCGCGTGTCCGACCGGCGCGCGCTCGCGCGCGCGATCACGCTGGTCGAGAACGGCGACCCGCTTGCGTATCAGGTCGTCAGCGACCTGTACCCGGAGACGGGGCACGCCTACGCGGTCGGCCTCACCGGCCCGCCGGGCGTCGGCAAGTCGAGCCTCGCCTCGGCGCTGATCGGGCTCGTGCGGGCGGACGGGAAGACGGTCGGCGTGATCTCCGTCGACCCGTCGAGCCCGTTCACGCAGGGAGCGCTCCTCGGCGACCGGATCCGTCTGACCGAGCACTTCCTCGACCCGGACGTCTTCATCCGCTCGATGGGGACGCGGGGACATCTCGGCGGGCTCGCGGAGACGACGCTGCAGTCGCTCCTCGTGCTCGACGCCGGCGGCAAGGACGTGATCCTCCTCGAGACGGTGGGCACGGGCCAGAGCGAGGTCGGCGTGCTGTCGATCGCCGACACCGTTGTGCTCGCGCTGATGCCCGGCTCCGGCGACTCGATTCAGGCGCTGAAGGCCGGGATCATGGAGATCCCCGACGTGATCGTGATCAACAAGATGGACCACCCGATGGCAAAGACGATGATGAGCGAGGTGCGCCAGGTGCTCTCGCTCGGCCCCAACGACGGCTGGAAGCCGCCGATCGTGCTCACCGAAGCGCTGCGGGGCGAAGGTGTCGACACCCTCTGGGAGAAGATCCAGGCCCACCGAGCGTGGCTCGAGTCGGAGGGCGAGCTCGAGCGCCGCCGCCGCCGCAACCTCGCACACGAGGTCTTCGCGGTCGCCTCGGCGCGCGCCCGCCGCCACCTGGAGGAAACGGTGCGCGAGGACGCCGAGCTGCGCCGCCTGCTCGACGAGGTGCAGGCCCGGAAACTGGACCCCTTGACGGCGGTTCGTGAGATCCTGGAGAAGGTGTTTTACATTGACTCCTGAGACCGCCAGAGAGACCACCGCGCCGACCCTCGCCGACGTCGAGGCGGCCCGCCGGAGCATCGCCGGCCACGTGCATCTGACGCCGGTCTACGCCTCCGAATCGCTCACCCGCCGGACCGGCCGGCAGGTGTGGCTGAAGGCCGAGAACCTGCAGCGCACGGGGTCGTTCAAGATCCGCGGCGCTGTCAACAAGATCTCGAGCCTCAGCGAGGCGGAGCGTGCGGCCGGCGTGGTCGCCGCGAGCGCCGGCAACCACGGGCAGGCCGTCGCGCGCGCCGCGGGGGACCTCGGCATCAAGGCGACCGTGTACATGCCGGAGGATGCGCCCATGGCGAAGGTCGACGCGACGCGCAACTACGGTGCGGAGACTGTCCTCGCCGGCGCCGGCTTCGACGAGGCGCTCACCGAGGCCCTCGCGTGCGCGGCCGAGACCGGAGCCACCTTCGTCCACGCGTTCGAGGACGTGACGGTGATCGCGGGACAGGGCACGATCGGGCTCGAGCTCGCCGCCGACCTGCCGGATGCCGACACCTTCGTCCTGCCGGTCGGTGGAGGCGGCCTCGCCGCCGGCATCTCGATCGCGCTCCGCGCTCTGCGGCCCGGCGTTCGGCTCGTCGGTGTTCAGGCGGGGAAGAGCGGCCGGGGCACGATCGCGGACGGCATCGCCGTGAAGCAGCCGGGCCTGCTGACGATGTCGATCCTCGAGCGGCTGCTCGACGACCTCGTGCACGTCGAGGACACGGAGATCTGCGACGCGATCACGACCCTGCTCGAGCGCGCCAAGCTCGTCGTCGAGGGCGCGGGCGCCGCCTCGGTTGCGGCGCTCCTCACCGGCAAGGTCGGCGGCAGCGGAGGCGTCTGCGCGTTGCTGTCGGGCGGCAACATCGACCCGACGATGTTGATCTCGGTGATGCGACACGGGCTCACGGTCGCCGGCCGCTACCTGGTCGTGCGCACGCGGATCCCCGACCGTCCGGGCGCGCTCGTCAAGCTGCTCACGCTGGTCGCAGCGGAGCGCGGGAACCTGCTCGCTGTCAAGCACCATCGCGAAGGGATGGCGATCCACGTGGCGGAGACGGGAGTCGAGCTGACCGTCATCACGCGCGACGAGGACCACTGCGTGCAGCTCTGCGCCGCGCTCGAGGGCCGCGGGTACTCGCTCGAGCGGCTCCGCTGATTTGTTTGCTCCCGCCGAGTGACCCTACGCGCCGCAGCGCCTGAACGAGACCATCGCGCCGCCGAAATCCGTAGTGCCCCCGTTTGCGACCGCGCGCGCGTCGAAGCCTTCCCGCTTCAGCAGCGACGCGGCGATCGCCGCGCGTGGTCCGGACTCGCAGATCGTGACCACGGGCCTCGACTGGTCGAGCGCGCCGCAGCCGAGCTTGCGCATCAGCCGGTACGGGATGTTTCGCGAGCCCGGGATGTAGCCGCTGTCGCGCTCCGTCGACTCGCGCACGTCGATCACCTGGACGTCTGCCGACTCGAGCATCCGCTCGAGCTCGGAGACGTCGACGGTCGCGAGCGTCTCGGTCGCCGGCGGCTGCAGGACGTACCCCGCCAGCTCGTGGATGCCCACCGCCCAGAGCCCGCGGGCGGCCTCGAGCGCCTCCTCTTGCGTGCGGGCGTGCAGCACGATCCGCTCATCCGGGACGAGCACGAATCCCGCCTTCGTGCCGAAGGACGTGCCGTCGACCGGAACGCTGATCGACCCCGGCACGTGGCCCTTCGTGTAGTCGGCGAAGGGACGGACATCGAGCACGGTCGCCTCGCCGTGCTCGGCGAGCTCGACCGGCTCCTCGGGCCGCGTGACCCACGGGCCCCGGTTCAGGGCGACGACGCGCCCGATCGTGGGCGGCCGCGGCATCGACACCGACGCCGACACGAGCACGAACTCCTGCACGTCGTTGAAGTCGAGCGCGTGGTTCGTGGCGCGTTCGCGGCCGATCGTCGAGGAGCGCTCGGCGCTCATGTTCCCGCCACAGAGCGAGCCCGCGACGTGCCCGGGGTATACCTCGACCTCCTCGGGAAGCTCGGCGAGCCGGGCGAGCGAGTCGAAGAGGTCCTCGGCTCCCTCGCGCGCGTCGACTGCGAGATCGGGTCGCGCTGCATCGCCGACGAAGAGCGAGTCGCCGGTGAGAGCAAGTCGCTCGTCGACGAGGAAGGCGCAGTGCTCCGGCCGGTGGCCCGGCGTGTGCAGCACGCGGATCCGGGTCGAGCCGACCTCGAGCACCTGGCCGTCGGCGAGGGGCTCATGCGGGAACCCGGCGTCGGCGAGCGCGTGGACGGCGACGGGAACACCGTGCTCCACCGCGAAGCGCCCGTGCCCTGAGACATGGTCGGCATGCGTGTGCGTCTCGAGCACACGCTCGATGCGGACGCCGGCATCTGCCGCCGCGGTGAGGTACTGCTCGATGCCGAACGCCGGATCGACCACCACTGCGACTCCTCCGTCCTCGTCGCCGACGAGATACGAGGCACAGCCGAGGTCGTCGTCGACGAACTGCCGGAAGAGCAGCACGGTCCGTGAAGATAACACCGCTCCCCTACCGC
>JALYLO010000438.1 GCA_030774175.1 Actinomycetota bacterium | reverse complement strand
CCGGCCGCCCGGCACGCGTCGACGACGATCCCGAGCTGCCTGAGCGCGTCGAGGAACCTGTCCTGCCATCCGAGGGCGGGTGTCGATATCACCCTCTGAGCCGTGGCGGCTCCTCGAGCTTCGACGGCGGAACACGGACCCGCGACGGCTCCCACCATCGCACGCGCCCGTCCGAGAAGCGGACGCGCAGCTCCGCCTCGCCGACGCCGAGGCCGAGCGCCTCGCCGACCTGCTCCAGCATCGTCCGCAGATGCGGCGGCAGCTCCGTTGACGCGTCCTCGGCCACGCTTTAAGCGTATGTCCTTGCACGGTTTGCAAACGCGGTGCGCGCCAGGTGCGCGCCACGCGCGCCAGTAAACGGCGCACAACGGCGCACTCGGGCGCACAATCAGCGGAGAGCCAGAGAGGCCGAAACCCCGCATCGCTGCAGGGTTTCGGCTCTATCAGAGGGACAGGGGCGGCAGGACTCGAACCTGCAACCCCCGGTTTTGGAGACCGGTGCTCTGCCAATTGAGCTACGCCCCTCGGCTTTCGCGCTGCGGATTGTATCGGCGCCCTTCTGGCGGGCCAGCGCCGGCCTCTCTCGGCTCGGCGTAGCATCGCCGCGTGCTGCTCGCGGGCCTTCTTTCCTTGATCGCGCTCGTTTTTGCCCTGATCGCGTTCTGGTCGGCGAGCGCCGGGCAATGGGTGATCGCGGCCGCCGCAGCGGCCCTCGCAGGCTGGATGTCGACCTTTGCCTGGTCGGCACTAAGGAAAACGCGCGGTTAGGGCGTATTCTCCATCCGTGGCCGGGGAGGACATACAGTCGCTCTGGCAGGAGTTCCGGCGAACGAACGACAAGGCCGTTCGAGATCGTCTGATCCTGACCTACGCACCGCTCGTCAAGTACGTCGCCGGCCGGCTCGGCTCCGGGCTCCCCGCGCACGTCGACGAGGGTGACCTCGTCTCGTATGGGCTGCTCGGCCTGATCGGCGCGATTGAGCGCTACGACCCCGACCGCGACATCAAGTTCGAGACATACGCCATCTCACGGATCAAGGGCGCGATCATCGACGAGCTGCGCGCGCTCGACTGGGTACCGCGCTCCGTCCGCTCCCGTGCGCGTGAGATCGAGCGGGCGATCACCGAGCTCGAGTCGAAGCTCGGAACGGCCCCCAACGACGAGCAAATCGCGCAGAAGGTCGGGATCTCCGTCGACGAGCTCGAGCAGTCGTTGACCGACATCTCCCGCTCCTCGATCGCCGCGCTCGACGAACTCTGGTCGACCTCGGGCGAGGGCGACCAGGTGTCACTCCTCGACACAATCGAGGACATCTCCGGGCCGCGGCCGGCAGACGTGCTCGACGCGACTGAGCTGCGCGAGGCGCTCGCCGACGCAATCGCGCGCCTTCCCGAGCGCGAGAAGCTCGTGGTCACGCTGTACTACTACGAGGAGCTGACGCTGCGCGAGATCGGCGAGGTGCTCGGCGTCACCGAGTCCCGCGTCTCGCAGCTCCACACGAAGGCGATCCTCCGCCTCAAGGCTCGGCTCGCAGGCGCGGCCGCGCGAGTCTGATCGTTTCCACAGGCGCGTCTTAGCGACGCCTTAGGTGTCGCTGGTTCGCTGGGCGCATGGACAGGCCCTCTCGCCTCGAGGCGACCCGCCGCAAGCTCCGGCTGACGCGTTACGCCGTCGTCGTCGCCTCGACCGCCGCCTTCGCCGGAGTCGCGTTCGTCGCCCGAGCCGCGCATACGGGAGCGACCGCGCCCGCGTCGTCGGGCGCAGCAGGCTCGCAGAACGCGACGGCGCAGTCGTCGTCGTTCGACGACTTCGGAAGCAGCGCGATCGCGCCGTCCTCCGGGGCGGGCCCCCTCGTCCAGAGCGGTGGGTCGTGAGCACCTTCCGGTCGATGGGCTGCGAGGTCGTCCTGCCGTCCCGGTCGCGCTCCGGGGAGGTGCGCGCGCTCTTCGACGCGCGCGACCGTCGCTTCAGCCGCTTTCTCACAAGCTCCGAGATCAACCGCGTCAACGCCGTTCCGGTCGGCGTGATGCTGGTCTCGGAGGACTTCGCGTCGATGCTCTCCCTCGGAATCGACGCGGCGAGCGCCACCGGCGGCCTGGTCACCCCAGCCGTCGGCGGCGCGATCCTCGCCGCGGGCTACGACCGCGACCTCGCCGACCTCCCCCTCGACGGCGACGCGGTCCGGCCCGTGGCGGTCGCATCACTCGCCTCCCTGTCCTTGCGCGGCCGCATGCTGCTCCGCAGCGCGCCGGTGGTGCTCGACCTGAACGGCGTCGTGAAGAGTCATACGGTCGACGGCGCGCTTGCAATGCTCGGCGAAGGCTGGGTCTGCGCAGGCGGCGACGTGGCGACCACGGTGCCCGTCGAGGTCGGCCTGCCCGGCGGAGGCTCGGTGCAGCTCGTGCGCGGCGGCCTCGCGACGTCGAGCGTGATGCGTCGGACCTGGTTGCGCGGCGGCGTCGCGCAGCATCACCTGATCGACCCGGCGAGCGGTTGCCCCGCTGCCACGCCGTGGCAGGATGTGACGGTCGCTGCCGGCAGTTGCCTCGGGGCCGACGTCGCCGCCAAGGCCGCCTTGCTCCTCGGCCCTCGAGGCCCGTCGTGGCTCGACGCACGCGGGCTCGCCGGCCGCTTCGTCGCGGCACGCGACGAGGGGACCTGCAGCGAGGTGACCTATAACGAAGCCTGGCGCAGCCGCGCATCCACGCTCCTCGCCGCGTGAGCCCGACGGTCTGGTACACGGCGCGCTCGGCGGGGATCGTCGCCTACCTGCTTCTCTCCTCGTCGGTCGTGCTGGGGCTCTCGATGTCGGCGCGCGCCTCGTTTCCGTGGCCGCGTTTCGCGGTGCAGGAGTTGCACCGTTTCCTGACGATCGTCACCGCCGTCTTCATCGCCGTCCACGGCGCGTCGTTGCTGCTCGACCGCATCGTGCCGATCTCGGTCGGGCAGGAGCTGGTGCCGTTCGCCGACCGCTACCGTCCGTTCGCCGTCGCGCTCGGGATCGTGGCGACCGAGTTGATGGCGGCGGTCGGGGTGACGAACGCACTGCGCAAGCGGCTTCCTCATCGACTCTGGCGGCGTGCCCACTACGCGACCATCGCCGTCTGGGTCGCCGCGACGGCGCACGGTCTGCTTGCGGGCACCGACCGTGCAGACCCGTGGTTCCTCGCGCTCATCGGCATGGCGGTCGCGTCGGTCGGTCTCGGGTTCCTCGGCCGGTTCGCCAGGAACGCCACTCCGGCTGCATTCGGCGGGGTCGCCGTCTCGGCGGCAGCGGCCGTTCTCGCTCTTGCCTTCGTGCCGCAATAGGATTCCGACGACCCTCACCGCGCGCACCCAGGAGGACTCGATGCCCATCGAAGCAGGGAAGATCCGCAACGTCGCCGTCGTCGGCCATCGTGGAACGGGCAAGACCTCGCTCGTCGAGGCGCTGCTCTTCCAGTCCGGAAAGACGAACCGGCTCGGAGCGGTCGAAGCAGGCAGCACCGTCGCCGACTGGGAGGAGGACGAACAACGCCGCCAGATGTCCCTTTCGGCGGCGCTCTGCAACTGCGACTGGCAGGGCCGAAAGCTCAACCTGATCGACACGCCGGGCGACTCAGGCTTCCAGGCCGACACCGTCGCGTCGCTCCGCGTGGTCGAAGGGGCCCTTGTGGTCGTCTCGGGCGTGATGGGTGTCGAGGTCAACACCGCGCGCGTGTGGAACCGCGCCGAGCAGCTCGAGCTCTCGCGCCTCGTCTTCGTGAACATGCTCGACCGCGAGCGCGGCGACTTCTACCGCGTGCTTGCCGGAGTGCAGGAGCAGCTGTCCGATCGCTGCATCGCGATTCACCTGCCGATCGGGGCGGAGCACGAGCTGACCGGGGTCGTCGACCTGCTCCATAACTGCGCGTACATCGATCCGGGCGGTGGCCGTGAGGGCGACCCTGTTGCGATCCCGGCGGAGCTGGCGGAAACGGTCGAGGAGCATCGCACGAAGCTGCTCGACGCGGTCGTCGAAACCGACGAGGCGCTGATGGAGCGCTACCTCGGCGGCGAGGAGATTCCGGCGGCCGATATCGCCGCCGCGCTGAAGAACGCCGTCACGCGCGACGAGATCTACCCCGTCGCCTGCGGGGTCGCGACGAAGAACCTCGGCACGCATGCCCTGCTCGACCTGATCGTCGAAGGTATCCCCAGCCCGGCGAAGAAGGGCTCGCCGATCGATACCGACGCGAAGATCGCGGCGTTCGTCTTCAAGACCGTCGCCGACCCCTTCGCCGGACGCATCTCGGTGTTCCGCGTCTACGCCGGCGAGGTCACGTCGGACACGACGCTCGTCAACCACCGGGACCACTCGAAGGAGCGTGTGGGTGCGCTGATGACGATGCAGGGGAAGGAGCACGAAAAATCGGACGGCTTCGGCGTCGGCGACATCGGCGCCGTGGCGAAGCTGAAAGACGTTCAGACCGGTGACGTGCTCGTCGACGCGGAGCACGACCTCGAGCCGCCGGTCATCGGTTTCCCGGACCCGGTGATGAGCTTTGCCGTCACCCCGCGCACGAAGGGCGACGAGGACAAGGTCGCGCAGGCTCTGCGCCGGCTCTCCGAGGAGGACCCGACGCTGCGCCTGCGCCGCGACCAGCAGACCGGGGAGGAGCTGCTCTCCGGGATGAGCCAGATCCACGTCGAGGTTGCGGTCGACCGGGCGAAGCGCCGGTTCGGCGTCGAGATGGAGCTGCGCCAGCCGCGGGTGCCGTACGTCGAGACGATCAAGGGTGAGGCGCGAGCGCAGGGCCGCTACAAGAAGCAAACCGGTGGGCGCGGCCAGTTCGGCGACTGCCACATCGTGCTCGAGCCACTTGACAACCACGTCGGCTACGAGTTCGTCGACAAGATCGTCGGCGGCGTGATCCCGCACAGCTTCCGTCCCGCCGTCGACAAGGGGATCCAGGAGGCGCTTCAGCACGGCGACCTTGCCGGGGCTCCCGTGCAGGGCGTGCGCGTAACGCTCGTGGACGGCAGCTATCACAACGTCGATTCCTCGGAGATGGCGTTCAAGATCGCGGGCTCGATGGCG
>JALYLO010000437.1 GCA_030774175.1 Actinomycetota bacterium | reverse complement strand
GACGCATACAGGGCGGCCGGCGTCGATCACCAAACGGTCGGCGAGCGGGCAGCAGGGCTGGCGGCCGCCGCGTCGGCCTCGTCGATCTAGGAGGTGCTCTGATGTCGCCGATCTCGCGTGGCTTCCGTGGTCGCGGCAGCTCGTCTGCCGATCCAGCGCGGGTCCCACCCGGCCAGTACGTGACGGATGATTTTCCGGTGCTCTCGGCCGGTCCGACGCCGCACCATCCGCTCGAGTGGTGGAGCTTCACGATCAACGGCGCCGTTGACGAGCCCGTCTCGTGGAACTGGAACGAGCTCCAGGCGTTGCCGAGCGAGACGGTCACCGTCGACATCCATTGCGTCACCAAGTGGTCGAAGCTGGACACCGACTGGACCGGCGTCTCGCTCGACGTGCTGCTGGGGGGCGTCGAGACGACGGCCGAGTATGTAATGGCGCACAGTGACGGCGGCTACACCACCAACCTGCCGCTCGAGGACGTCACGGGTGGTAAGGCGTGGATCGCCTATGCCTTCGACGGCGAGCCGCTCGAGCCCGAGCACGGCGGCCCCGCGCGTCTGCTCGTGCCGCACCTGTACTTCTGGAAGAGCGCCAAGTGGGTGCGCGGGCTGGAGCTGCGTGAGGAGGACGAGCCCGGCTTCTGGGAGGGCTACGGCTACCACAACTACGGAGACCCGTGGAGAGAGCAGCGCTACCAGGGCGACTGAGCTGGCAGCTCGCCGACGTCGTCGAGCAGGTCGACGAGACGCCGCGCGTGCGCAGCATCATCCTCGACTACCCCGGCTGGCCCGGGCACCGAGCCGGCCAGCATGTCGACGTGCGCCTGACCGCCCCGGACGGCTACCAGGCGCAGCGCAGCTACTCGATCGCGTCTGCCCCCGCCGACGCGAATCTCGTCCTGACGGTCGAGCGGCTCGACGACGGCGAGGTCTCCCCCTACCTGACCGACGAGCTCCGCCCCGGGGACGAGCTCGAGCTGCGCGGCCCGATCGGGGGCTACTTCGTCTGGGAGGAGCACTTAGGCGGGCCGCTGCTCTTGCTCGCCGGCGGATCGGGGATCGTGCCGCTGCGCTCGATGCTGCGGCACCGCAGAGCGACCGCGAGCACGGTGCCGGCGCGGCTGCTCTATTCGGCACGCGTGCAGGGCGAGGTGATCTACCGAGACGAGCTCGCACAGCTCGCCACCGACGACGTCGACATCCGCTTCACGCTCACGCGCGAGCAGCCGGAAGGCTGGCGAGGCTACGGCCGCCGGATCGACCGGGAGCTCCTCGAGGAGGTCGCCTGGCCTGCGCAGGAGCGGCCGCTCGTCTACATCTGTGGCCCGACGGCATTCGTCGAGGTCGCGGCGAGCACGCTCGTCGAGCTCGGACACGACGCCCAGCGGATCAGGACTGAACGATTCGGACCGACGGGAGGCTGACCCGATGCGCGACTGGATGCCGACGACCGACGCACTTGACGGTAACGCGATCGCAGGCTTGCTGCTCGACGTCTTCGACGCCGAGATGACGACCGCGACCGGAGTCTGCGCGGGCTGCGGCGCGACCGCGCCGGTGGCGGAGTTCGAGGTCTACCTGCGCGCACCGGGCACCGTCGCGCGCTGCCGGAGCTGCCGGAGCGTGCTGATGGTGCTCGTCACGATTCACGCAGTCACGTGCGTCGACCTGCGCGGCCTCGCCACGCTCGAGCCCGAAGTGGTGGAGCGCTACGAGCAGTAGCGCCTGAACGTGCAGTCGGGCGACAGCACCCCGACGAATGAGTCGCAAGCGTCGCGCTTCACCGGACGGACCGCGTGGGCGCGGTACCTGGAGACGCCGCTGCGGGAGTTCCTGCGCACCGAGAGCGGCGGCGCCGCGGTGCTGCTCGTCGCGGCGGTCGCGGCGCTCGTCTGGGTCAACGTCGACGCGTCCTCCTACGACTCGCTCTGGTCGACCACGCTTTCGATCGACCTCGGTGGGTCGAGCGTCGCGCTGGACCTGCGCGACTGGGTGAACAGTGGGTTGATGACGTTCTTCTTCTTCGTGGTCGGGCTCGAGGCGCGACGGGAGTTCGATTTGGGCGAGCTACGGGAGCGGCGACGGGTCGCATTGCCGCTGGTGGCGGGATTAGGCGGAATGGCGGCGGCGGTCGCGATCTACCTCGCATTCAACGCGGGTCGTTCGTCCGCGCACGGCTGGGGGATCGCGATGTCGACCGACACCGCCTTCGCACTCGGCCTGCTTGCGCTCGTCGGGCCACGCTTTCCCGACCGCCTGCGGGCCTTCATGCTGACGGTCGTCGTGGTCGACGACATCGTCGCGCTCGTCGTCATCGTGGCCGTGTACTCGGGCTCGCTCCGCCTGGCCCCCCTGGTCGTGGCGGTCCTGTTCTACGGCGTCATCCTCGTCCTGCGCAGCATCCACCTGCGCACCGGTCTCGTCTACTTCGTGCTCGGAGCCGGCGCCTGGGTGGGCGTGCTCGAGGCGGGGGTGGAGCCGGTGGTGGTCGGAGTCGCGATCGGAGTCCTGCCCTTCGCGTATCCAGCACCGCGTTCGAACCTCGAACGGGCGACCGAGCGGTTCCGCGAGTTCCGTGAGCAACCCACCGCGGAGCTGGCGCGCTCGGCAGGTGCCGAGCTCAGGGCGGCGACCTCGCCCAACGAACGGCTGCAGCAACTCTTCCACCCTTGGACGAGCTACGCGATCGTGCCCTTGTTTGCGCTCGCGAACGCGGGCATCGCGATCAACGGCGGCTTCCTCGGGCAGGGCTTCCGCTCGCCGATCACGCTCGGGATCCTGTGCGGTTACGTCGTCGGCAAACCGATCGGCATCATCGGCAGCTCGTGGCTCCTGGCGCGGCTGAGCGGTGGGCGGTTGCGACCGCCCGTAGGGTGGGCCGCGGTCGCCGGCGGTGGCACGATCGCCGGCATCGGCTTCACCGTCTCGCTGCTCGTGGCGACGCTTGCCTTCGACGGTCCGCGGCTCCAGGAGGCGAAGCTCGGCATCCTCAGCGCCGCTCTGGGCGCGTCGGTCGTCACCTGGTTGCTATTTCGCGCAACCGCGCTGCTCCCGCACCGCCTGCGCATCCGCGCTCTGCTCGGCGCCGCCCAGCCGCTGACCGACCTCTACATCGACGTCGATCCCGAACGTGACCACCTGCGCGGCCCGGTCGAAGCACCGGTGACGGTCGTCGAGTACGGCGACTTCGAATGCCCCTATTGCGGACAGGCCGAGCCGGTCGTCCGCGAGCTGTTGCGCGACTTCGGCGACGTCCGCTACGTCTGGCGACACCTGCCGCTGAACGACGTCCACGCGCACGCGCAACTCGCCGCCGAGGCCGCCGAAGCCGCGGCCGACCAGGGGGCTTTCTGGGAGATGCACGACCTGCTGCTCGACCATCAAGACGCCCTCGGCCCGAGCGACCTGATCGACTACGCCGAGCGGCTCGGACTCGACGTCGATCGGTTCACAAAGGACATCCGCGAGCATGCCGGCGCGGGGCGCGTCGCAGATGACGTCGACAGCGCCGACCTCAGCGGCGTCTCCGGCACACCCACCTTCTTCATCAACGGTCGCCGCCACTACGGCGCCTACGACATCGTCACCCTGTCAGCCGCAGTGCGTACCGCCGGCGCACGTGCAGTGCTGGCGACCTCGTAACCGTGAGCACCACCGCATACCCGTCGAATCCGCGACCCATGGCGACGGAGCCTACGCCGGAGGTCGCGACACGTGGTGTCTGACACCTGGTGCGTCAGCCACCGCTCGCCCCGCCCTCCCACAAGGTGTCTGACACCTTTTCGGGTCTCGGGGCGAAACCGGTCGCAGGTGACCGGTATCAGACACCAAGGCGACGGCTGCGGCTGCGGCTCTATCGCTTTGGCGGTAGCGAGCGTGCGAACACGTGCCGCGCTCGACCCAGTCGGGCGACTTCGCGTCCACCGAGGAGCAGATTGTTCCTGCTGGTTCCCTACTACGACCAACTGCTCGACCAGGTCTCGGACGGGCGTGACGCCGACTTCCCGCTGCGCCGCCATGACGAGTACGAGCTACGCTCGTGAGTCGTGGCGCGCGCCCTGATCTTCGATCTCGACGGGACGCTCGTCGACACGGTTTACGCGCACGTCTTCGC
>JALYLO010000436.1 GCA_030774175.1 Actinomycetota bacterium | reverse complement strand
TCGTCGGGCTCCGCCACGACGACGATCCACGACGGCTCCTCGAGCTCCGCCTCGAGCTGGCCGGCGCCCCAGCCGGCGTAGCCGGCGAAGAGCCGCATGCGGCTGATCGCGAGCTCGTCCGGCTCGGCATCGGCGGGCATGAAGCCGACCCGGGCGAAGATCGGGGCGGCGGCGAGCTCGACGTCGTCGAACTCCGCCAGCAACATGAAGGCCTCCGGCTGCACCGGGCCGCCGACGAAGACGGGGCCGGCCGCGCCGGGGAGCCCGTCGAGTGACGGCACCGCCTCGACGGCCGCGACGTCGGAGGGCCGGCTGAGGACGAGCCCCATCGCCCCCTCCTCGTCGTGGTGGGCGACCAGCACCACCGTTTTGCGAAAGTTCGGATCGTGCAGCGACGGCGCCGAGACGAGCAGGTGTCCTTGTAGCGTCTCCACCGGCTAAGAGAACTGCCACCCGTCGCCGTCCCGAAACGCCTTCAGGATCCGTTTCGCGACGACCTGGCGGTGCACCTCGTCCGGACCGTCGTAGATGCGGCCGCCGCGGGCCATCATCAACATGTGCCCGAGTGGCGTCTCGTCGGTCAGGCCGCGGGCGCCGTGCACCTGCACGGCGCGGTCGATCACGTCGTTCAGCACACCGGCCGCGTAGAACTTGATCGCCGAGACCTCCACGCGCGCCTCGTCGCCGCCGTCGATCTTGTGCGCCGCGTCGAGCGTCAGCAGCCGGCACGCCTGGATCCCGACGTAGCTGTCGGCGATCCAGTTCTGCACGGTCTGCTTGTCGGCCAGCGGCCCGGTCGACGTCTCGCGGTCGAGCGAGTACTCGCACATCAGCTCGAACGCTCGCTGCATCTGGCCGAGCCAGCGCATGACGTGGTGGATGCGGCCCGGCCCGAGGCGCTTCTGCGCGATCAAGAAGCCCGCACCTTCGGCGCCGAGTGTGTTCGTCACAGGAACGCGCACGTTCGTGTAGCGCACCTCGCAGTGCGTCGACCAGCCTTTGCCCACGTGTCCGAGGACCGGGACCGGGCGCACCAAGTCGACACCCGCCGTGTCGGCGGGAACGATGATCTGCGTCGCGCGCGCATGCGGCGCCGCATCGGGGTCGGTCACAGCCATCACGATCCCGAACGCCGCGCCCTCCGCGCCCGACGAGAACCACTTGTGCCCGTCGATCACCCAGTCGTCGCCGTCGCGGACCGCGCGTGTGCGCAGCGTGGTCGGATCGGAGCCGGGAACCTCGGGTTCGGTCATCGAGAAGAAGGACCGGATCTCGCCGGCGACGAGCGGCCGCAGCCAGCGCTCCTTCTGCTCGCCGGTCCCGAACATGTGCAGGATCTCGGCGTTGCCCGCGTCGGGCGCTTGGCAGCCGAAGACGAACTGGCCGTAGGTCGATCGGCCGATGTACTCGTTGAAGTACGCGTAGTCGAGGAAGCCCGTGCCGGTGCCCCCGGCCTCGGGCGGCACGTGCGGGGCCCAGAGGCCGAGCTCGCGAACCTCGTCACGGAGTCGACGGAGCAGGTCCTCGCCTTCTGCGTCCAGTCGCTCGATGGCGGCCTCGTTCGGGAGCACGCGCTCGGTCATGAACGCACGAACCTGCTCGAGCCGCTCGGCGGGCGGAGCCCATGCGGTCGTCGTCATACCGTCAGCATCGCACAGCGTTCGACACCGCACAGCGTTGGATTCCGCACAGCGTTAGATTCACAACGTGCGGCTCGGCTTCTACATGGGCTATGCGCAGCCGGGCACGAACCCGCTGGAGCTGCTCGAGCTCGCCCGGGAGGCCGAGCAGCTCGGCTACGACTCGGCGTGGGCGGCGGAGGCGTGGGGCGTCGACGCGATCACGCCGCTGGCGTGGCTCGGGGCGCTGACGGCGCGGATCAAGCTGGGTACGGCGATCATGCAGCTGCCCGGGCGCTCGCCGGCGAACGCGGCGATGACGGCCGTCACGCTCGACCTGCTCTCGGGCGGCCGTTTCCTGATGGGGCTCGGAACGTCGGGCCCGCAGGTGGTCGAGGGCTGGCACGGGCAGGAGTGGGGGAAGCCGCTCGGCAAGACGCGCGAGTACGTCGAGATCGTCCGAGCGGTGGTTCGGCGCGAGCGCCTCGAGCACCACGGCGAGCACTACGACATCCCCGTGCAGGGTGGCACGGGGCTCGGCAAGCCGTTGAAGCTGATGGCGCGTCCGCTCCGCAGCGAGATCCCGATCTACCTCGCGGCGATCGGGCCGAAGGCCGTCGAGCAGACGTTCGAGATCGCCGACGGGTGGCTGCCGATCTTCTGGTCGCCGGAAAAGGCGCGAGCCGTGTTTCCCCTGGACCGCGCGCGCGAGGGATTCGACATCGCGCCGTCGGTGCCGGCGCTTCTGACCGAGGACGTCGAGTCGGGCCGTGCCGTGCTCAAGGAGTACTACTCCTTCTACATCGGCGGCATGGGCGCTCGGGGCACGAACTTCTACAACGATCTCTTCACCCGCTACGGCTACGAGGCGGAGGCGCGCGAGATCCAGGATCTGTTCCTCGGCGGCCACCAGCGCGAGGCGGCCGCGAAGGTGCCGGACGTGTTCGTCGACGAGGTGGCGCTCGTCGGGCCGGTCGAGCGCATCCGCGACAGGCTGGCGGCGTGGCGCGAGAGCGGGGTCACGACGCTGCTCGTCTCGACGCGCGACGCGGCGACGTTGCGCGCGGTCGCCGCCGCCTCTAGCTGACAGTCCCTCTAACTGACGGTCGCGAGGGCCGTTTCGGCCAGGGTCGGCACGGCGTGCTCGAACATCGCGGCGCGTGTGTCCTCCGCGCCGAGTTCGCCGCGGATGAAGCGGCCGTAGATCGCCTCGCAGAAGACCGCCGCCTTCCAGAGCGCAAGCGCCTCGAACCAGGCGAGCGGCTGCACCTCGCGGTCGCTTCGTTCGCCGTAGCGCTGGACGAGTTCCGCCCGCGTGGGGAAGCCCCGTTTCGCCGTGACCGGCGTCGACCCGAGCGCGCTGACATGCCCGTTCGGCTCGCTGTAGGTGGCGAGCAGGTAGCCAACATCCGCGCGGGGATCGCCGATCGCGCCCATCTCCCAATCGAGTACCGCGCGGATGCAAGTCGGGTCGTCGGGAGAAACCATCATGTTCCCGAGGCGGTAGTCACCGTGCACGACGGTCGGTGGCAGCGGCTCGGGGAGGTTCGCCGTCAGGAAGCGGCCAACCTCTTCCACGTGCGGCAGGTCGCGCGTCTTGTTGATCTCCCAGAGCTGCGCGAAGCGACGCACCTGACGCTCCAGGTAGCTCCCCGGCCGCGCGAACGCGGCAAGCTCCGGGTGCGCGACGTCCGCAGCGTGGATCTCGACCAGCGTGTCGACGAGGTCCAGGCCGAGCCGGTGCCGCGCCTCCTCGGTCTCGAGACCGGGAGGCAGCGCGTCGGTGATCACGTGCCCGTCGAGCCAGCGCATGACGTAGAACGGGACGCCGAGCACGCCGGCGTCCTTGCAGACCGCGGCGATCTCGGCGAGTCGTTCGAAGCCGGCGCTGCGTATCGCCATCTGCAGGCCCGCCTCCCGCACCATGTCGTGCGCCGAGGGCGGAAGCGGCGGACGAGGCGGCCGTCGCAGCACGAATCGCTCATCGTCGCGCTCGATCAGGAACGTGAAATTGGAGCCGCCGCCGTCTCCGATCCGCGTGACGGTGATCGGCCCGGCACCGAGGCCGTTCGCGTCGAGGAATGCCTCGACGCGGTCTTCGACGATCAGCGGAGCCTGCTCGGCCATCATTGCGATGCTACGCGGCGTGCGCAGGCGGCTCTACCTGATGCGCCATGCCGAGGTCTCGTACGTCGGCGAGCGCGACCCCGAGGTTGTGCACCTCACCGAGCGCGGGCTCGCGCAGGCGGCGGCCGCGCACCGCGCGCTCGCGGACGTGGCGTTCGACCTCGTCGTCACGAGCACGCTGCCGCGCACAGCCGAGACGGCCGGCGTCGTCGCACCGGGCCGGGAGCCGCAGCGGTGGCCGGAGTTCGCCGAGTGGCGCGGCGGACGCCTCGACGACATCCCGCCTGACGAGCTCGAGCAGGTGTTCGTCGGCTCGCTCCAGATCCGCGACGAAGGTGCGCGCTTCCTCGGCGGCGAGTCGCTCGGGGAAGCGCTCGACCGGGTGCTCCCCGCGTTCGAGCGGCTGGTCGGCGAGGAGTGGGAGACGGCGCTCGCGATCTTTCACGGGGGCGTCAACCGCATCTTGATCTCGCACGCACTGGCCGGCGGTCGAACCTACTTCGGCAACTTCGAGCAGGCGCCGGCGTGCATCAACGTCCTCGACCTCGGCAGTTCGGGGAACGGCGAGACGGGCTGGATCGTGCGGACCGTCAACTACATCCCGTACGACCCGCTCCACCCGGCGCGCACGACGACGATGGAGCATCTGTGGAGCGAGCTGAAGACGTGGCTCGACGAGCGCGGCTAGCTGACGGACAGGCCGCGGCGAGACATGTCTGGTGGCAGTCACAGTGGGGTCCTCTTGTCATGAACGACATGTCGTCTCAGCCGCCGGCGATCAGCGTGACCCCGACGAGCGCGACTGCGATCCCGAGCTGCTGCGGGCGCGTCAGGCGCTCGCCGAGCACCACGTGTGCGAGCAGGACCGTGACGATCGGGTAGAGCGAGCCGAGCACCGCGACGAGCGCGAGCAGTCCGTGGCCGCTCGCAAACGCGAAGAGCGCGTTCGCCGTCACGTCGCCGATCCCGACCGCGGCGACCGCGGCGAGCGACGAGCGTCCGAGCGCGAGCGGCGCGCGCGTCGCGACCGCGGCTATCACCAGGAACGCGAGCGAGCCGACGCGCGCGCCGACCAGGGTCGAGAGAGCGTCTCCCTCGCGGCTGCCGAGGCCGAGGAAGTAGACGAAGAGGCCGAGGGCCCCGGCGGCGGCCAGCGCG
>JALYLO010000435.1 GCA_030774175.1 Actinomycetota bacterium | reverse complement strand
ACGAGCAGCCGCTTGACCTTTCCTTGGCCCGCCGCCTCTGCGGGTCGACTCGCTTCGGCGGTCGCCTCAGTTCGGTTGGCCATTGGCCCCTTCGCGCTCGAGCGCCCGCCGAGCCCTCGCGAGCTCGCGCGCGAGCAGGGTGGCTCCCGCCCTGCTGTAGATCGGCCCCTTCGCGCCGAGCAGCCGCTCGACCAGGAGCACGCCGCGCGGCATGATCGCGCGGTCGAGGTCACACAACCGGCTCGCGAGCTCGAGGAGTTGGGAGCGGCATTCGCGAACCGCACCGCGGTCGATCGGCGACGCGCTCGGCAGAAATCGCTCATCAGATGCGTGCACGACATCCGTCAGTGAGCGCGCGAGCTGCAACCGGTGCTCGTCGGCGACGAGCTCGTCTCGGCGCCACGCAAGCCGCGGCGGCGGGAGCCGCGTGACGACCAGCTCCTCGTCCGCGGCCCGTCTCGCGGCACGAAGCGCGCGCCGTGCCTCCCAGCCGTGCACGGGAGCGCCCATCCGTTTCAGGATCGCGGCCATGCGCCCACCGTAGGCGCGCGCCCCTCAGCGCCGGCTCAGGATTTTTCCCCTTCGCCTCAAGGCGATCTCAAGACTGGTGTCTGACACCTCGCCGCCCTCGATCGCGAGGGCGTAGCGCACTTCCCAAGAGGTGTCTGACACCTCTTCGCACCCCAGCCCGCCCTCGTAGCTCGAGCGGGTGTCAGACACCATCACCATCACCATCACCGCCGACGAGGCGGTAGCCGGCGCCCGGCTCCGTGAGGAGAAATCGCGGTCGCGCGGGGTCGGGCTCGAGCTTCCGCCGCAGCTGGGAGACGTAGACGTGCAGGTAGTTCGACTCGACGCCGTACCCCGGTCCCCACACCTCGCGCAGGATCGAGCGATGCGTCATGAGCTTCCCCTCGTTCTGCGCGAGCAGGCGGAGCAGGCGGAACTCGTGCGGCGTCAGGTGCACGGGCCGTCCTTCCACGGCGACGGCGTGCTTTTCCAGGTCGACGGTGATCGGGCCGACGGCGATGACCGGTTCGCCGGCGCCCCCGGCACGGCGAAGGGCCGCGCGCAGCCGCGCCAAGAGCTCGCCGATCGCGAACGGCTTCGTGACGTAATCATCGGCGCCCGCATCGAGCGCGGCGATCTTCTCTTCCTCCTCCCCGACGGCCGACACGAGCACGATCGGCACATCGGTCCAGGTCCGCAGCTCGCGGCAAACGTCGGTGCCCGAGCCGTCGGGGAGCAGCAGGTCGAGGATGACGGCGTCGGGCGGCCGCAGGCCTGCGGCCGTGAGCGCCTCCGCCGCGTTGGCGGCGGTCTCGACGTCGTAGCCGGCGGCCCGGAGGTTCGTCGCGAGCGCCCGGACGAACTGTGGCTCGTCATCGACGACGAGCACGCGGTCGCTCACTCCGCCACCGCGGCCGGAATCCGTTCGGCGGGGAGGGTGAGCCGGACGCAGGTGCCGCCTCCCTCACGCGCCTCGAGCGAGAGCGTGCCGCCGTTGACCGTCGTGAAGCCGCGCGCAATCGCGAGCCCGAGGCCCGAGCCGCCCGTCCCGCCGACGCCGCCGCGCACGAACGGCTCGAGGAGCAAGTCGGCCTCGCCGGCGTCGATTCCGCGCCCGCGATCGAGCACCTCGAGAATGACCTCTCCCCCCGCTTCCCGGCCGCACAACTGGATCGGCGTGTCCGCGGGAGAGAACTTGAGGGCGTTCTCGATCAGGTTCACCAGCACTCGCTGCATTTGCGCGGCGTCGACCTTCGCCGCAAGCAGGCCGTCGGGTGCGTCGACGAGCACCCGCCCGGCCGGCGACGCCTCGGCCGCGGCACGCTCGAGCAGCTCCTCGACCGCCCAGAGCTCGGAGTGCGGCGCTGCCGCGCCGGCTTGCAGGCGCGACAGGTCGAGCAGGTTCTCAACGAGGCGTCTCAAGCGTGCAACCTCGAGGGCGATCGTGTCGATCAGCTCCTCGCGGTCGGCGGGGGTCAGCTCGAGATCGCGGCTCTGCAGGCCGCCCACCGCGGCCGCCATGGTGGCGAGGGGCGTCCGGAAGTCGTGGGAGACGGTCTGCAGCACCGCGGTCTTGATCGCATCGGAGCGACGCAGCGCCTCCGCCGCGACCGCCTCGGCTTCGAGCCGCTCACGCTCGACCGAGACCGCGAGGAGCGAGGACAGCGCCGCCTCGAGTCGCAGTCTGGCGATCGGGTTGCTGCGTGCGAGGAGCTCGTCGGCCCGGCCGTGGATCTCGTCGAGTGGCGCCGCCTGGAGGAGGGTGGCCGCGGCGTCGGAGATCAGCGCGGCCTCGCGCTCGCGCTGCTCGGCCTCGGCAGCGCGGCGACGGGCACGTGCGGCAAGCTCGCTCGCCACGACGGCAGTGGTGACATAGACCGCGAGCGCCGTCCAGTTGCGACCGTCGGCGAGCGTCAGCGTATGGACGGGCGGCAGAAAGAGGAAGTTGAACGCCACCATCGACGCGAGCGCAGTCGCAATCGCGAAGCCCAGGCCCCAGAGGATCGACGTGACGAGGACGGCGGGCGTGTACACGACCCCGAGGCTGAGGGTCGGCGCGATCGGCCGGAGCGCGTAGACGAGACCGGTCGCGGCCGCGACCGCCGCGAACGACCCGAGGGCGGGCGCGAAGCCGCGCACCGAGATACCACGCACACGAAGAAGGTACCGCGCGGCGCGGAGCCGGAGCCCCGCGCCACGGTTCGCTATGGATCGAGACTAGCTATGGATCGAGACGATCAGCGGGATGATCAGGATCGCGACGATGTTCGCGATCTTGATCATCGGGTTGATCGCGGGGCCTGCGGTGTCCTTGTAGGGGTCGCCAACGGTGTCGCCGGTGACGGAGGCGGCGTGCGCCTCCGAGCCCTTGCCGCCGTAGGCGCCGTCCTCGATCGACTTCTTTGCGTTGTCCCACGCGCCGCCGCCGGAGGTCATCGCGATCGCGAGGAAGAGGCCGGTGACAATCGTGCCGATCAACAGTCCGCCGAGCATGCGAGCGTTGATGATCCCGACGACGATCGGGAACCCGATCGGGATCAGCGCCGGCAGCAGCATCGAGCGGATCGCCGACGTGGTGACGATGCCGACCGCGCGGCTGTAGTCGGGGCGCTCGGTGTAGTCCATGATCCCGGGGTGCTCCCGGAACTGGCGGCGCACTTCCTGCACGACCTCGCCGCCGACGCGACCGACCGCCTGCATGGCGAGTGACGCGAACAGGAAGGGCATCAGCCCGCCGATGAAGAGGCCCGCGATCACCCAGGCGTCGGAAAGGTCGAACGTGATGTGCGACAACGAGCTGCCGACCGGCGCCTGGTCGGTGAGGCCCTTCGTGTACGACGCGAACAGCACCAGCGCCGCCAGGGCGGCGGAGCCGATCGCGTAGCCCTTCGTCACGGCCTTGGTGGTGTTGCCGACCGCGTCGAGCGGGTCGGTGATCGCGCGGACGCCTTCGGGCAGGTCGGCCATCTCGGCGATGCCGCCGGCGTTGTCGGTGACCGGGCCGTAGGCGTCGAGCGCCACGATCAGGCCCGTCATCGAGAGCTGCGCCATCACAGCGACGCCGATGCCGAACAGGCCGGCGAAGTGGTGCGCGATGAGGATGCCGGAGGCGATCACGATCACCGGGAGCGCCGTCGCCTGCATGCCGACGGCGAGACCCTCGATGATGTTCGTCGCGTGGCCGGTCTGCGATGCCTTTGCGATCGCCTTCACCGGGTTCCAGCGCGTGCCTGTGTAGAACTCGGTGATCGCGACGAGCAGGAACGTCACGACGAGGCCGATCACCGCCGACACGTAGAGGTCGGTGAATCCGTACTTGCCGTTGTCGAAAGCCATGGTGATCGGGATGAACCCGAGTGCCGAGAGGATGGTGGCCACGAGCACGGCTTTGTAGAGCGCGTTGATGACCGCGTTCTCGCCCTTGCCGAGCCGCGCAAAGAACGTGCCGATCACGGAGGAGACGGCCGAGACTGCGCCGAGCGCGAGCGGATAGAGGTAGAGCTTCGCGTCGGGGAACGCGGTGCCGAGCAGCATCACCGCGACCGCTGTGACCGCGTAGGTCTCGAACAGGTCGGCGGCCATGCCGGCGCAGTCCCCGACGTTGTCGCCGACGTTGTCGGCGATCACGGCCGGGTTGCGCGGATCGTCCTCGGGGATCCCAGCCTCGATCTTGCCGACCAGGTCGGCGCCGACGTCGGCTGCCTTGGTGAAGATGCCGCCGCCGAGGCGCGCGAAGACCGAGATCAGCGAACCGCCGAATGCGAGCCCGACGAGGTCGTCGATCGCCGAGGTCGGCGAGTTGCCCAGACCGGAGGTGAGGAACCAGTAGTAGCCCGTGACGCCGAGCAGGCCGAGGCCGACGACCATGAGGCCGGTGACCGAGCCGGCCCGGAAGGCGACGTTCAGCGCCGGCTTCAGGCCGCCGCGGGCGGCCTCGGCGGTGCGGGCGTTCGAGCGCACGGCGACGTTCATGCCGATGAACCCCGCGGCCGAGGAGAGGCTCGCGCCGACGAGGAAGCCGAACGCGGTTCCCCAGCCGAGCTTGTCGTAGAGCCCGAGCGCCAGGAACGGGACGACCGCGACGATCGCGATCGCGGTGTACTGCTTCTTCAGATAGGCCGCAGCGCCCTCCTGGACGGCCGCGGAGATTTCTCTCATCTTGTCGTTGCCCGCCGGCTGCTTCAGCAGCCAGAAGGTCAGATAGAGCGCCCACGCCACGGCCACGCCAGCACCGACGAGCCCGAGCAGCACAGGGTGATGCATGAACCAGTCCATCGCTTTCGCTCCCTCACAAAGTCAAGCGCCGAAGGGCTTCGGCGCGGGCGATTATGTATCACAAGCTCCGGGCACCGCCTCCGCGTAGGCGACCTGAAGGTTGGCGAGCGCCTGGCGAAGGTCGGCCGCGGGCTCGCCCTCGACGAGCGGGACGAGGGCGACGAGCGCGTCGATCGCCTTGCGCGCCTGGGGCAGGTCACCTCGGTCGAGCTTTGCGTACGCGAGGCTCGCGAAGGTCGAGATCGCGGAGACGAGGAACTGCCCCACGTCGAAGTCTCCGAGCTGCTCGTGCAGCGCGGTCGCGTCGACCTCGGGGCCACGCGCCTCGTCAGCCACCGATCGGCTCTCCGGCCCGCACCTGGCCCGCGTAGACCTCTTCGAGCGTCGAGCCTTCCGCGAAGAGCGCGATCTGGCGCTCGGCGGCGTTGCTCGCCGGGACGGCGAGGTACGGGGCGGCGCCGAGCTCGTCGGCGACCGGGCCGACCCACTCGATCAGCTGCGCGATTCGCTCCCGGGCCGGCACCGGGACGCCGCGCTCGAGGTCGAGCAGCTCGCCCGAGAGCCCCCACCGGATCGCGCGCCACATGTTCTCCTCCAGGAGACGGTGCGGCAGGTTCGGTAGCGGCTCCCCTTCGTCGTGTGCGCGCGCGCAGCGGGCGGCTAGGGCGTAGCAGAGCGCGGCCAGCGACTGCGCCTCGGCGAGATCCGGCTGACCGTCGCAGATGCGGATCTCGATCGTCGGGAAGGCAAGGTGCGGCCGTACGCTCCACCAGATCTGCGTGTGCTCCACGACCGACCGCGTGCGATAGAGGAACGCCACGTAGTCCGCCCACCCCTGCCAGCTCCCGTAGGCGTCGGGGATGCCGCAACGCGGGAACATGCGGGTGAAGATCTCGGTGCGCGCGGAGTGGAGGCCTGTATTGACGGCCTCGACGAACGGCGAGCTCGCCGAGAGCGCAAGCAGCTCGGGCAGGAAGTTCCGAAGCGCGTCGTGGACGGCGATCGCGCGATCCGCACCGGCGATCCCGACGTGCACGTGCAGGCCAAAGGTGTTGTTGCGCCAGACGACGTAGCGCAGGAGCTCGTCGTTGCGCCGGTAGTGCGGCGTGTCGATGATCCGCTGGTCCTGCCAGCGGCTCCACGGGTGCGCGCCGGTGCCGCCGAGCGCGAGCTCGAGCTCTCGCGCCAGCGAGTGAAGCCGGCTGCGCCGGTCGGCCATTGCAGCTGCGGCCTCGCCGAAGCTCTCGCAGCGGCCGGTGCGCACCTCGACCTCCGACGCGATCAGCTCGCCGACGATGTGCGGTGCGAGCTCGGTCCGGCCCGCCGCCGCAAACAGCTCCTCGAAGCGATCGGTGAGCTCGAGCGTCTGCGGGTCGAGGAGCGCGAACTCCTCCTCGACCGCCAGGGTCAAATCGGTTCCGCCCTCGAACGCGTCGCGCGATGTCGCCAGGAGCTCCTGCCACGGAACGCGCTGTTCCTCGCCCATCGGCCGCAGCCTAGCCAGTGGCCGAGCTCAGACCGGTGCCAGAGGCCTGAGCAGCCGCTGCGCGACGCTCGCCCACGACCAGCGCTCCACGACGGCGCGCCGTCCCGCGGCTCTCAGCGCGTCGTGGTCGGCGCGCGAGAGCGCGAGGAGCTCGTTCAGCTTGCGCGCGAGATCACCGGCGTCGCCGGTCTCGAACGACGCGAGGTGGCGCAGGCGCTCTGGATACGCCGCTTCGAGCGCGGCCGCAACCTCCGCGAGGCCCGAGTGCCGCGCGACGAGCGGCGGCGACCCCGCGGCGGCGGCCTCGGCGGCGACCATCCCGAACGCCTCGGGGAAGATCGACGGTACGACCGTGACGTCGGCGAGCGGCAAGAGCTGGACGAGATGCCGGTGTTCGAGCGGGCCGGTGAAGAGCGTCTTCGGCGCCCCATCAAGGGCTCCGGCCATCGCCTCCAGCT
>JALYLO010000434.1 GCA_030774175.1 Actinomycetota bacterium | reverse complement strand
CGGCAAATCGAGGACACGACGCTCAAGACGCTCGCCTCGCTGCCGGAAGCCCAGCGCCTGAACGACCGCCCCTAAACCGCTCGCCGACCACCTCCACATCATCGCCGAACACCTGCGACACGAACGCGAGCGCCGTCGCCTGGGCCAGCGTTCACAAATGTCCCCCGAGAGGGCGTCGCTGGACCGCACTGCCGTTCGACTCACCCACGAGCTCGTCGCCTCGGCTTCGTTGATTTGTGACTGCGTCTATGACAATCTGCTTTCTTCTGCGGCAAACAGAACGGAGGCACGTCATGCGACAGACGCTCTTCACACTCGCGGCCCTGTTTGCAATCGCTGTTTTGCTCGGAGTCGCGCGCAGCGCGAACGCCGCGGGCGGCACTTACACACTCCAATGCGGCAGCAGCGCGCCCGTGAGTGTCGTGAAACCGAACGACAACGCTGCCATCTACACGAACGGCAGCACGATCTACATCACAGCGATCGGCGCGATCAAGTCGGATGGAAGCGCGCAATCACAAGCTGTTCCTTGCACGATCAACGGCTTCGGGCCGATCCCGTTTCTAATCATCAACGGCTGAGGGTTGGCAGCGGGGACGCGCACCTGTCGCGTCCCCGCATGGCCCGCACCAAGCGGCGTGACCTGCGCGAGCGTGCTGTCGCCGGCTGAGCGCTCTTCTCCTTTATCTATTACACGCGCGCGAGGGACTGGTCGCTTTGCGCCCAGATGCATGGTCCACCTGCATTGCACGGTTTCGCGGAGCGCGCAGCACCCGTGCGCTCCCGCCCGTGTCGACGTGCGTAGCTGTCGTCGTTTGGCGGAAGCGCGACAGACTCGTTCGAGGAGTTGGCTACCGGCGGCGAGCAACGTTCGTTCGTGGGCAGTCGATCGTGAATTGCGCTCGTGGTAGCGGCGCAGCCTTCCCGCCGGTCAGGCCTTCACGCGCTTTTTCTTGCGCCGCTCGATCCTCGCGACACCTGCCGAGCGGTCTCAAGTTGCGCGATGCGGTCTAGTCTCTGCCGCAGTGACCGTTCCGACGGACGCCGCGCGGCCGCTCCGAAGCGGGAAGATCCCGGTCGGCCTGCTGGCCGAGCTGCTGGCTGAGCTTCCCCCCGCGCCGCCGGAGCTCCAGCTGGGACCGCGCGTCGGCGAGGACGCGTGCGCGATCGAGATCCCGGGCGGCGCCCTGATCGCTGCGAGCGATCCGATCACGCTCAGCAGCGAGCAGATCGGCCGGTTGGCGGTGATCGTCAACGCCAACGACCTCGCGGTGACCGGCGCTCGCCCTCGCTGGTTCCTGGCGGTCATTCTCGTCCCACCCGGCACCGACGAATCGGTCGTCCGCAGCGTCTTCGCAGCGGTGCGAGACGCGCTCGTCGAGGTCGGCGCTTCCCTGGTCGGGGGCCATACCGAGGTAACCCCGGTCGTCACGCGGCCGATCGTCGTAGGCCAGATGCTCGGCCTGGCCGAGGCCGGTAGGTTCGTGGCTACCGGCGGCGTCGCCCCCGGAAGCGTCGTCGTCCAGGTGGGGCCCGCCCCGGTCGAAGGCGCCGCCGTGCTGGCGCAGGAGGCGTCCGGCCGCCTCGGCGGGCTCGATACCGCCGTGCTCGCGGCTGCGCGCGCGGCTTTCGACCGACCCGGGATCTCCGTCGTCGAGGCCGCCCTCCTCGCGGCCCGGTTGGGAGCTACCGCCCTGCACGATCCCACCGAGGGGGGCCTGGCCGCCGGGCTGCACGAGCTGGCCGACGCCTCGGGCGTGCGCATCCGGATCGACCGGCAGGCCGTGCTCTGGTTCGAGCCCGGAGTCGCGGTGTGCCGGGCGCTCGGCGCCGACCCGTGGTCGACGCTCGCCTCCGGCACGCTGCTCGCCGCATTCCCGGCGGAAACCGCCGAGCTGGCACTTCAGGCTCTCGCCCGGCAGGGGCACTCGGCAGCCGTGATCGGCCAGGCCGAGCCGGGGTCGGGTGTGCACGACGGCGACGGACGCTCGATCCCCTGGCGCGAGCGCGACGACGTGGATCGAGTCTCGCTGGAGTAGGAAAAGCTCCGCTCCGGGTCGGGACCAGGGCCTACCGCAGCCGTGCCCGCGGCCGCCACGAACGCCATCTCTCAGCGCCCCTCGGCGCTCGGTGGGTTGCGGACGAGACGGCCGATGACCGTCATGGCGGCGACGACTGCACCGTTGCGCGCGAGGGCTTGTACGCCTTGATGGTCGTCCCGCGGGCGCCGAACTTCTGTGCTTTGCGCCGCGTGTCCTCGAACTTCGAGCGCGAATAGGTGTCGACGAGCTGACCCGTCTCGACTCGCTCGAACCCGTGTCTCTCCAGGAGCTTGGCGTACGCTGCCTCCAGCAGCGCCCCGGCAATTCAGCCGGTCCAGAGGTCGATATCGCGGCGGCCCTCCGCGCTGACCGGGTTCTGGATCGTCACATCCGCGATTTGGATCCGCCCGCCCGGAGCGAGCACGCGGAAGATCTCGGCGAACACGGCGTCCTTGTCGGGGATCAGGTCGATCACGCCGTTCGAGATCACGACGTCGAAGCTCTC
>JALYLO010000433.1 GCA_030774175.1 Actinomycetota bacterium | reverse complement strand
TTCATCCCGTCGCTGCGGCGCGTCTTCCAGTACCACGCCGCCGAGCACAAGGCGATCAACGCGTACGAGGCGGGGGAGGAGCTGACGCCGGAGACGGCGCAGAGGCATTCGTTGATCCACCCCCGCTGCGGCACCGCGTTTCTCCTCTGGGTGATGGTGGTCGGCATCTTCGTCTTCGCGCTCTTCGGCCGTCCGGCCTGGTACTGGCTAATCGTCAGCCGCATCGCTCTCCTGCCCGTGATCGCCGGGATCGCCTACGAGCTGATCCGCTTCGCAGGCAGGCACTCGGGCAACCGCGTCCTGATGTCGCTGCTCGCGCCCGGGCTCTGGCTGCAGCGCTTGACGACCCGCGAGCCGACGCTCGACCAGCTCGAGGTGTCGATCCGCGCGCTCCGGGAAGTCCTCGATCTCGAAGGCGGGGAACAACCGTCGGACCGGCGAGTGGAGGTGATGGCGTGATGGCGACGCAGCGGAGCTCGAACGTCGTGTGGCAAGGTGATCTGCTGAACGGGAGCGGCACGATCGAGGCCGTCCCGAGCGGAGCTTTCGGCCCGCTCGACGTCTCATGGGCCGCTCGCTCCGAGGAGCCGAACGGCAAAACGAGCCCCGAGGAGTTGATCGCCGCCGCGTGGGCGGCCTGCTTCGCGATGGCGCTGTCGAGCGGTCTCGCGAAAGCGGGAAGCCCACCGGAGAGGCTCGAGACGTCGGCGACCGTCAGCTTCCAGCCGGGCGAGGGAATCACGGCGGGCGCGCTCAGCGTCCGCGGAACCGTCGCCGGCATCGACGCGGACGGGTTTCGGCAGGCCGCTGAGGACGCCAAGCAGGACTGCCCGGTGTCGAAGGCGCTCTCGGGGATTCCCGAGATCACGCTGGACGCCGAGCTCGCGAGCTAACCTCGTGCGGCAATGGCCGCCCTCGACGATCTGGTTGCAGAGCTGGAGCGCTCCTACCTGGAGACACGGGAGCGCATGTCCGACCCTGCCGTGTACAACGACCACCGCCGGGCGGCCGAGGCCGGACGCAAGCTGAAGGAGCTCGAGGGGCCATACAGGCTTGCGCAACAGTGGAAGCAGGCGCGCGCCGACCTCGACGCCGCGCGCAGCGACCCGGAGCTCGCCGAGATGGCCGCCGACTCCGCGGCCGACGTCGACCGGCTCGAGGCCGAGCTGAAGGTCTCGATGGTCGAGCGCGACCCCGCGGACGAGAAGGACGTGATCGTCGAGATCCGCGGCGGCGAGGGCGGCGAGGAAGGCAAGCTCTGGGCGGGCGACCTGGCAAAGCTGCTGGAGCGCTACGCCGAGCGGCGCGGCTTCACCTGGGAGGAGCTCGAGGTGGCGCCGAGCGACTCGGGTGGGCTGAAGGAAGGGGTCTACGCGATCAAGGGCGACGGCGCCTACTCGGTGTTCAAGTACGAGGGCGGGACGCACCGGGTCCAGCGCGTCCCCGAGACCGAGTCGCAGGGTCGCATCCACACCTCCACGGCGACGGTCGCGGTCATGCCCGAGGCCGAGGACGTCGACCTCGAGATCCAGGACAGCGACCTGAAGATCGACGTCTTCCGCTCGTCGGGGCCAGGCGGCCAGTCGGTGAACACGACCGACTCGGCCGTTCGCATCACGCACGTGCCGACCGGCATCGTCGTCGCGATGCAGGACGAGCGCTCGCAGCTCCAGAACCGCGAGAAGGCGATGCGTGTGCTGCGCGCCCGCATCTTCGAGGCCGAGCGGGAGCGCCAGGCCGCCGAGCAGGCCGCCGCGCGCAGCGCGCAGGTGGGCACCGGTGCGCGGGCCGAGAAGATCCGGACGTACAACTTCCCGCAGAGCCGCGTCACCGACCATCGCGTGAAGATCAACGTGGCGCTCGAGCAGGTCCTCGCAGGCTCGCTCGACGACTTCACGGACGCGCTGACCGCCGACGAGCAGCGCCGCGCGCTCGAGGGGTGAACCTCGCCGAGGTTCTCCGCGGCGCGACCGACTATCTCGCGGCGCGAGGCGTCGAGCAGCCGCGCCTCGACGCAGAGCGCCTGCTCGCGCGCGCTCTCGGCCTGACCCGGATGGAGCTCTACACCCAGCACGACCGGCCGCTGACCGGGTCCGAGCGGGCGTCGGCCCGCGTGCTTGTGCAGCGGCGTGGTCGCCGCGAGCCCCTCGCCTATGTGCTCGGCGACTGGGATTTTCGCCGGCTGACGCTCGCCACCGACCCGCGCGCGCTCGTCCCGCGACCGGAGACGGAGATCGTGGTCGACCGTTGCCTCGCGCTGCTCGAGGGCATCGAGGCGCCGCGCATCGTCGACGTCGGCACCGGCACGGGTGCGATCGCGTTGTCGCTGAAGCACGAGCGGCCCGACGCGCGCGTCACGGCAACGGACGTCTCGCCGGAGGCGCTCGCCCTCGCCCGCGAGAACGCGGAGCGCCACGGCCTCGACGTCGAGCTGGTCGAGGCCGATCTCCTGACGGGTATCGCCGGCCCCTTCGATCTGGTCGTCTCGAACCCGCCCTACGTGCTTGCGCCGGAGCTTGCCGGCCTCGAGCCGGAGGTGCGCGACTGGGAGCCCGAGCTCGCGCTGCTCGATCGCGGGCAGGGCGCCGAGCTGAGCGAGGGCGCACGTGCCATCCTCGACGGTTGGCTCGTGCTGGAGGTGCACGCGCGCCTCGCGCGCGCGACGGTCGAACGGCTCGCGATCCTCGGATACCGGGCAGCTACGATCGGTCTCGATCTTGCGGGTCGTGAACGGGTCGTGGAGGCGCGGTGGGATCCGACGACGCCATCGAACGGGCAATAGCCGCGATCCGCGAGGGGCGGCCGGTGCTGCTGCCGACCGACACCGTCTACGGGCTCGTCACCTCCGCCTACCGGGAGGACGACGCGCGGCGGATGTACCGGCTGAAGGGACGGGACGAGACCCGGCCGACAGCGCTGCTCGCGTCGAGCATCGACACGCTCTTCGAGTGCGTGCCGGAGCTGCGCGGCCGTGCCGGCGTGATCGTGCGCGCACTGCTGCCGGGACCGTACACGCTGATCCTCCCGAACCCGGCGCGGCGGTACCACTGGCTGACCGGCACGAGAACCGATGCGATCGGCGTGCGGGTCGCGGTCCTGCCGGAGCCCGCCGCGCGGGTCCTCGACGCGGTCGGCTGCGTCACGGCGACGAGCGCCAACGATCCGGACGGGCCCAGCCCGGCGACGGTCGACGACGTTCCGGCCCGCATCCGCACGGCGTGCGCGGCCGAGATCGACGCCGGTCGGCTTCCCGGCATCGCGTCCACCGTGATCGACTTCACGAGCGAGGATCCGTACGTGGTCAGGGACGGCGCCGCGCCCGCGGCGGAGGCGATCGCGAGGGTCCGGCAGGCGCTCGCCGCCTGAATCACTACGATCTGCCCGTGGCGATCGCCCAGGAGACCTTCGAGCAGCTGAAGACGGCCGGTCTCGCCGACGTCGATCCGGAGATCGCCGAGTTGCTCGGACGAGAGCTCGACCGGCAGCGCGGCCAGATCGAGCTGATCGCATCGGAGAACTTCACGTGGCCGAGCGTGCTCGAGGCCGTCGGCTCCGTCCCGACGAACAAGTACGCCGAGGGATATCCAGGCAAGCGCTACTACGGAGGCTGCGACGTCGTCGACGAGATCGAGGAGCTGGCGCGCGGCCGGGCGAAAGAGCTCTTCGGCGCCGAGCACGCGAACGTGCAGCCGCACGCAGGCGCGCAGGCGAACATGGCCGTCTACTTCGCCGTGCTGAAGCCGGGGGACCGCGTGCTCGCGCTCTCGCTCGACCACGGCGGCCATCTGACCCACGGGCTGAAGGTCAACTTCTCCGGGAAGCTCTACGAGTTCCATCACTACGGCGTCTCGCGCGACACCATGCTCGTCGACTACGACGAGGTGCTCGCCCGTGCCAAAGAGGTGCAGCCGAAACTGATCGTCTGCGGCGGCTCGGCCTATCCGCGTACCGTGGAAGCCGACAAGTTCCGCGAGATCGCCGACGAGGTCGGCGCTCTGCTTCTGTGCGACATGGCGCACTTCGCAGGCCTGGTCGCCGCGGGACTGCACCCGAATCCGGTCCCGCACAGCGACTTCGTCACCTCGACCACGCACAAGACGCTCGCCGGCCCGCGCGCCGGCTTCGTGCTCTGCCGTGAGGAGCACGCGTCCAAGGTCGACCGTGCCAACTTCCCCGGGATGCAGGGCGGCCCCCTGATGCACACGATCGCCGCCAAGGCCGCGTGCTTCCGCATCGCGATGACCGACGCGTTCAAGGACTACCAAGGCCAGGTGCGCGTCAACGCCGACGCGCTCGGTGCGGGACTCATGGACGGGGGCTACAACGTGCTGACGGGCGGTACCGACACGCACCTCGTGCAGCTCGACCTGCGCAACACAGACTGGACCGGCCTTGCCGCACAGGAGCGCTTGGAAGAGTGCCGTCTGACTGCCAACCGGAACACGGTGCCGTTCGACGAGCGACCGCCGATGGTCGCCTCGGGCGTGCGGCTCGGCACGCCCGCAGCAACGATGCGCGGCTTCGACGAGGGCGACTTCCGCGAGGTCGCTTCGATCATCGTCGACTCGCTCGACGAGGGCGCGGACGTCGAGGCGCTGCGGACGCGCGCCCTCGCGCTCTGCGACAAACGGCCGCTGTACCCGGGCTTCCGCGGCTACACGACCTACGCCGTCTCGTAGTCCGCAAGCGCGGCGTCGACTGCCGCCTCTGCGTGCAGTCGCCCGGTGTCGAAGAGCGGCAGCTCGACGTCGTCCGCGCGGAGGAGCAGCCCGAACTCGGTGCAGCCGAGGATCACGGCGGTCGTGCCCCGCTCGCCGAGCCCACGGATCACCTCGACGAACGCGGATCGCGTCTCGTGCCGGTAGTACTCGGCGGAGGAGTGCCACGTCATTCCGCCCAGGACTCCGATCGTGCGGATCAGGCGGTTACGATCGCACACGGCATGCCTGTCACAGAGGTCACGCACCCGCTCGTCCAGCACAAGCTGTCGTACCTGCGAGACCAGCACACGCCGACGGTGCACTTCCGCAAGCTGGTCGAGGAGCTGACGCTGCTCCTCACCTACGAGGCGACGAAGGACCTGCCGACCGAGGAGGTCGAGATCGAGACGCCGCTCGAGCGCGCGACGTTTGCGCGCATCTCGGGGAAGAAAGTCGCCGTCTGCCCGATCCTGCGAGCCGGTCTCGGGATGCTCGACGGCGTGCTCTCGCTGATCTCGGGCGCGCGCGTCGGATTCATCGGCCTCTACCGCGACGAGGAGACGCTGCACCCGGTCGAGTACTACGTGAAGCTGCCGCAGGACGTCGCCGACCGCGACGTGATCCTGCTCGACCCGATGCTCGCGACGGGGAACTCGACCGCCCACGCGGTGAGGCTCGTGAAGGACGCGGGTGCAACCAGCGTACGGCTGATCTCGATCATCGCCGCGCCCGAAGGCATCGCGAACATCCAGGAGCAGCATCCCGACGTGCGGATCGTCGTCGCCGCGATTGATCGGCAGCTGAACGAGAAGGGCTACATCGTCCCCGGCCTCGGCGACGCGGGAGACCGCCTCTACGGCACGAAGTAATGGTCTGGGAGCAGCTGACAGGCCACCTTCAGGTCCTCTGGGGCGCGCTGGCCGCCTTCGTGATCGTCCTCGTGCTCACGCCCGCGGTCGGCCGGTCCGCGCGGTACCTCCGGCTGATCGAGCGCCCGCGCCCGGGCGAGCGCGACCGGCCGGCGATTCCGCGACTCGGCGGCCTCGCCCTCTTTCTCGGCGTCTTCGTTCCCTCGCTCGCTTTCCTGCCGCTTGGCGGCAGCCTGCGCGGCGTCGTGCTGGGCGCCGCCGTCGCGACGACGATCGGGGCGATCGACGACTTCCGCGGGCTCACCTGGTGGCAGAAGCTCGGCGGCCAGGTGCTCGCGGCCGCGATCCCGACCGGGTTCGGCGTCTGGGTCCAGAGCTTCACCTTCCCGGTGCTCGGCGTCCACGCGCTCCCGTCCTCCGTGGGCGTGCCGCTGACCGTGGTCGGGATCGTCGCGGTGATGAACATGGTCAACTTTCTCGACGGGCTCGACGGACTTGCCGCCGGCGTCTGCGCGATCTCCGGCGCGACGTTCTGCGTGATCGAGCTGGACTTCGGGCGCATCGGCGCCGCGGTGCTGGCCGCGATCGTCTGCGGCGCGTGCCTCGGCTTTCTCCGCCACAACTTCTATCCCGCGCGGATCTTCATGGGCGACTCGGGCGCGCTGCTGCTCGGGTTCACGCTCGCGGCCACCTCCGTCCAGGGGCTCCTGAAGACGGCCGCGTTGGCGACGCTCGTGCTGCCGCTGCTCGTGCTCGCGGTGCCGGTGCTCGACACGTCGTTCGTCGTTGCGAAGCGGTTGAAGAGCCGGCAGCCGATCTATGTCGCCGACGCACGTCACCTGCACCACCGCTTCATGCGCCTCGGCTTCTCGCAACGGCGCGCGGTCGTCTACCTGTGGACGTGGTGCGCGACGCTCGCGCTCGCGGCGCTCGCGACGCGCTTCGCGCCCCCCCACCCGCACGGCCGCTGGAGCACGACGAATCTCGCGCTGGACGCGGCCGCGGGCCTCGTTGCGCTCGCGTTCTCGGGGTATGTCGTCTACGTCCTCGAGATCGTGAAGCTCGCGAGCCCGCGCGGCCGCCGCCGCGCCGCAGCCGACAAGGCCGCTTGAGCGGCGATCCACCCCGAGGCGCCGTGGGCGACGCCGCCGGGAACCGGCAGCGGGCGCGTCACAAATGCCGCTCTACCGCCGCTTCAGTAGGCGAAAACCGGTGTCACAAGCGCTGGTATGCTCCGCGGCGGTGGAGCCCCAGCGACCGACGTTTTCCCTCGCCGGGGCCGGCAGCGTGCTGATCGGATCGACAGCGGCGTGCATCGCCGTCGGCACGCTCGTCGGCTGGGCGGCGGGAAGCATCGGCTACGGGCTCGCCTTCGGCGCGGTCGTCGGGATCCCCGTCGGTGTCGCGACGACCGTGATCAAGTACCGCAACATTTAGAGGTCAATGCCTGCCTGGACTCAGCCCCGCGTCGCCCCGCCGAGCCTGCTGCCCGCCGCCGCGGGAGGGACCGTGATCGGCGTCGCGCTGCCGATCTTCCTGCTTGCCGGCTGGCGCGTCGCCGGCTGGGGGATCGGCGCTGTGCTCTGGCTCGGCTCCGAGGCTCTCGGCTGGGTACTGACGCGCCTCCAGCAGCGGACGGGTAACCTCGCCGCCGCAGGCGTGGTCGCTTTCGGGATGCTTTTTCGCGCGATTGCCGTGATGGTGGTGGTGTTCGCCGTCGCAGTGTCCGACAAATGGCTCGGACTGGCCGCCGCGTTGACGTATGCGGGCGGTTACTCCGCCGCGCTCGGCCTCTCGCTGGTCGCGTACTACACCGGGCCGAAGGCCGGGGTGACCTCGTGAAGCGCGCGCTCGTCGTCGTCAGCACGTTCGCACTGCTCGTCCCCGCGAACGCCTTCGCCCGCGGCGTCTTCGACCCGACCAAGGAGTTCGAGCAGCACGAGTGGGTCCCGATCCATCTCGGCCCGCTCAACCTCTCGATCACGAAGGCCGTTGCGTACCTGATGCTCGGCAGCGTCATGACGATCCTCTTCGGCCTCTTCTTCATGCGCGCCCGCGTGGGCAAGCAGCCCGGGCGCCGCGAGACGCTCGGCGAGCTGGTCTACGAGATCGCGCAGACGCAGGTCGCGGAGCAGGGGCTGCCGACGAAGGCGATCGGCCGCTGGTTCCCCTACGTCGCGACGCTGATGCTGTTCATCTTCGTCGTCAACCTGCTCGGCTTCATTCCACTGCCCCTGACCGGTGAGACCTACCACGGGTTCCCGGTGTGGGGGATCTACGCCGCGACGAGCTCCCTCTCGGTGACGCTCGCGCTCGCGCTA
>JALYLO010000432.1 GCA_030774175.1 Actinomycetota bacterium | reverse complement strand
ACGACGATCCTCGCGCTGCCGCTGGACGAGGCGTCCGCGAAAATCCGCAGCGGCCCGCCGACCGACGACGATGCCGACCTGCAACTCCCGGTCTGGGCCGGGGTGATCCCGCTCGGGATCGAGCCTGCGGATCCAGTACCGGACTCAGGCGTCGACGGCCCGCCGCCGGCCTACGCAGCCGACTACGACCGCTTGACCTAGGCCTGCGCGGTCCCTACCCTGAGACGACGATGACTCCCGCAACTCGCATCTGGGCCTGGCGCTGCGAGCGGAGCGGGAGCCTGCGCCTGCGTTGACCTAGGCCAGAACAGCCCGTTCCGCTCAACCAGACCTTCCACCGGAAGGTCTTTTTGCGTACCCGTCCATTCAATGGAGACTTCGAGATGACCATCGCACCAGACATCAGCACAGATCTCGTCACCCCGCTCGGCGCCTATGTGCGGCTGCGCCGCGTAGGCGGCGCGGCCTTCTTGCTCGAGTCCGTGGAACGCGGGCGGCTCGGCCGGCACTCGCTCGTCGGCTGCGGCTCGCGGCTGTGCTACGTCGCCGAGGCAGAGGCGTGCGGGGAACCGGTGGTCGGCTATCTCGCCTACGACTACGCCGCACGGCTCGAGCCGACCGTGCCCCTTCCCGACGACGGTACGGGCTTGCCTGAGAGCCGGTTCCTCGTCGCCGACGTGTTGATCAGGTTCGACCACGTCCTCGGCACCGCGGAAGTGATTCGCGGCGACGTCGCCGCCGTGTCATCGTTGCTTGCGCAGCCGGTCCCAAGTCTGCCGCCGTCGAACGGAAAGCGCGGCTCCGCGCGACGCACTCCGGACCAGATGGATTACGAGGCATCCGTGCGCGCGGCCAAGGAATACATCCGCGCGGGCGACGCGTTCCAGATCGTGCTCTCGCAACGAGCGGAGCGACCCACGTCGGCTTCGGCGCTGGAGCTGTACCGCGCGTTGCGCCGTGTCAACCCATCTCCCTATCTGTTCCTGCTCGAGCTTGACGGCCTCGCATTGATCGGGTCGTCGCCGGAGACACTCGTCAAGTGCGAGGGGCGCCGCGCGGGCGTCAACCCGATCGCCGGGACGACCGAGCGAGGCGAGGGTGACGCAGAGCGCCTCCTCGCATCCGAGAAGGACCGCGCTGAGCACGTGATGCTTGTCGACCTGGGCCGAAACGATCTCTCGCGCGTCTGCGTGCCGGGCACCGTGAAGGTCGAGAAGTTCCTCGAAGTGGAGCGCTATTCCCACGTAACACACCTCGTCTCGCAGGTGGCGGGCGATCTGCAGGACGACGTCTCGCCGTTCGACCTGCTGCGCGCATGCTTCCCGGCGGGAACGGTGTCGGGTGCGCCGAAGGTGCGCGCGATGCAGCTGATCTCGGAGCTCGAGGGCAGACGACGGGGCCCATACGCGGGCGCGGTCGGCTATGTGCTCCCGGAGGAAGGCACGCTCGACACGTGCATCGCGATCAGAACGATCGTCCTCGAGGACGGCGTCGCCCATCTGCAGGCGGGCGCGGGGATCGTCGCCGATTCCGAGCCCGCTGCAGAACACGAGGAGTGTCTGCGCAAGCTCGCGGCCGTCGAAGCGGCGATCGACCTCGCGGAGGCGGAACAGCGTTGATCCTGCTCATCGACAACTACGACTCGTTCACGTACAACCTGGCGCATCTCTTCGGCGAGTTGGGGGCAGAGGTCAGCGTGCGCCGCAACGACGCAATCGACAGCGAGACCGCGGAACGACTCGCGCCCTCGCATCTCGTGATCTCACCCGGGCCGGGCCGTCCCGCCGACGCCGGCGCGACGCCGGACATCGTGCGGCGCCTCGCGCCGAGCACGCCGACGCTCGGGGTCTGCCTCGGGCATCAGGCAATCGTCGAGGTGTTCGGCGGCACGGTCGCACCCGCGCGGGAGCTCGTGCACGGGAAGTCCTGCACCGTGCGCCACGATGGCCGAGGCGTCTTCGCCGGCCTTCCGGAGGAGCTCGAGGTCGGGCGCTACCACTCGCTCGCCGCGACGGGCGTCGCGGCCCAACTGGAGATCTGTGCCACCGCGGACGACGGCGAAATCATGGCGGTGCGTCATCTTTCGCTGAACGTCCACGGAGTGCAGTTCCACCCCGAATCCGTCCTCACCCCACTGGGGCGCGAAATAGCGCGAAACTTCCTGAACCAGTGATCCAGGCAGTCATCAGCAAGTTGCTCGACGGTTCTCAGTTGGCTCGCGCGGAAGCGCGAGCAGTGATGGACGAGATCATGCGCGGCGAGGCGACGCCTGCGCAGATCGGAGGATTCTTGATCGCGCTGCGGGCGAAGGGCGAGACGACCGACGAGATCACTGGCTGCGCGGAGGCGATGCGTGACCACGTCCTCGCCGTTCGACCCCGCCGTGACGATCTCGTCGACACGGCAGGCACCGGCGGCGACGGCGCGCACACGATCAACATCTCCACGGCTGCTGCGCTCGTCGCCGCTGCCGCCGGCGCCGCGGTGGCGAAGCACGGCAACCGCGCCGTCTCGTCTGCGTGCGGGTCTGCCGACGTGCTCGAAGCGCTCGGCTTCACTCTCGAGCTCGAGCCGCAGCGGATCGCGAAGTCCATCGATGAGCTCGGCTTCGGCTTTCTCTTCGCGCCGTCCCACCATCCGGCCATGCGGCACGCTGCGGCCGTCCGCAAAGAGCTCGCGACCAGAACCGTGTTCAACGTCCTCGGGCCGCTGACGAATCCGGCAGGCGCCCGAGCCCAGGTCGTCGGCGTCTACTCTCCCGAGCTCGTGCGAACGATCGCGGAGGTGCTTGCGCGACTGGGTGCTCGCCGTGCGTACGTCGTGCACGGCGGCGGCGGCATCGACGAACTCTCGCCCGTCGGCCCGAACCTCGTCGCGGAGGTGGTGGACGG
>JALYLO010000431.1 GCA_030774175.1 Actinomycetota bacterium | reverse complement strand
GAAGTACTTCCTCTTCCGCAAGGTGCCGGGGGACATCAACTGGTTCCAGACGCTCGGCTCGGCGACGCTGACCGCATTCCTCGTGCAGGCGCTGACCGGCGTGATCCTCGCGATGTACTACAAGCCGGACCCGAAGGACGCGTACACGTCGATCCAGCACATCACGAACGACGTGTTTGCGGGATGGCTCGTCCGCGGCATGCACCGCTGGGGCGCCTCTGTCTTCATCATCCTCATGTTCATGCACATGGGGCGCGTGTTCCTCTTCGGCGCGTACAAGTACCCGCGCGAGCTGAACTGGCTCCTCGGCGTGCTGCTGCTCGTGATGGGGATGCTCGAGGGTTTCACCGGCTACCTGCTGCCGTGGGACCAGACCTCGTACTGGGCGACCGTCGTCGGCATCAACCTGAACGGAACCGCGCCGTTCCTCGGGCCGTTCTTAGCCCAGTTCCTGCAGAGCGGCACGTCGATCAACTCGGACACGCTGGCGCGGTTCTACTCGATCCACATGTTGCTGATCCCCGGCGCGATCATCGCGCTGATCGGGCTGCACCTCTACCTCGTGGTTCGGCTCGGCGTCACCTCCCCGCCGTGGTCGAAGGAGGCCGCCGGTACCGGGCCGCTCACGGAGGCGCCGTCGAACGACGGCCGCTCCGGCCTCACGCGGCCGGGCCGGCGCAAGGACCGTCGTGGCTAGCGACAGGCTGACCGAGCGGCGCCGCGTCTACCAGCAGTACAAGGCTGACGTCAAGGAGCGTGGGAAGCCGTTCTTCCCCTACGCGATGTGGCACGACACGATCATGTCGTTCGTCGTCGTGCTCGTGATCATCGGCCTCGCGATCGTCTGGAAGTACTCGACCCCGGGGAACCACCACACGACGGAGGCCGGCTGGCTCGGGAAGCTCTACGACGCTCCGGCCGACCCGGGGACGATCAACTTCGTGCCGCGTCCCGACTGGTACTTCTACTTCCTCTTCTACCTGCTCCGGATCTTCAAGTGGCCGAATTCGGTGCTGCTCGGCACGATCGGGATCCCGACGATCGCCCTCGTGCTGCTGTTCGCGATCCCGTTCATCGACCTGCGGACGGAGCGGCGGCTCCTGCGTCGCCCCGTCGCGATCATCGCCTCGATCCTCGTCGTGCTCTCGATGGGCGTCCTCACCTACAAGGGCGCGACGGCGAAGGAGCCGCTCGGCTCCGAGCTCGTGGGCCACGTCCCGACGTGGGCTGCGAAGGAGGGCTTCACCGGAAACCAGCAGGCGATCGCCGGCGCGAAGCTCTTCGCCGTCGCGGGCTGCCTGAACTGCCACACGTACCTCGGCGACGGCGGCGTCAACCTGGGCGCGCCGGAGCTGACGGCCGAAGGCGCGAAGAACAAGGGGGTCGCATTCCAGATCGCCCACCTCAAGTGTCCTGCCTGCAAGACCCCCGGCTCGCCGATGCCTTCGTTCGCCGGACTCGGCAACGCTCGGCTCGCATCCCTGGCGGCGTTCCTCGAGGCGTCCAAGGGCGCCAAATAGCGGTTCCCATCTACTCTTAGCGCCGACGTGCGCGTCTTCCTCGGCATCACCGGCGCTTCGGGCGCCCCGTACGCACGGCGGCTGCTGCAGGCGCTCTCTTCGGCCGACGCGGAGGTCGGGGTCTCGGTCTCCGGCGCGGCGATCGAGGTGCTCGCGACCGAGCTCTACGGCGATGCGCGGCTCTCGCGCGACGAGACGCTCACGCGCCTCGTCGAGGGCACCGGCGAGAACGTCACGGTCTACGAGCCGAACGACTGGAAGGCGCCCTACGCGTCGGGATCGGCGAAGGTCGACGCCTACGTGATCTGCCCCTGCTCGATGGGGACGCTCGGCACGATCGCCTCCGGTGCGATGCAGAACCTGATCCACCGCGCTGCGTCGGTGGCGCTGAAGGAGGAGCGCAAGCTCGTCCTCTGTCCGCGGGAAACCCCGCTCTCGGCGATCCACCTCGAGAACATGCTGACGCTGCGTCGCGCCGGGGCGACCATCCTCTTCCTCGCGCCGGGGTTCTACCACGGCGCCGATCGAGTGGCCGACCTCGTCGATTTCGTCGTCGCACGCGTGCTCGACCAGCTCGGGCTCGACCACGCGCTCACCCCGCGCTGGGGGCAGAGTTGACGCTCGCGCCCGACGCCGTCCGCTCGATGTTCGACCGCATAGCGCCGGTCTACGACCTGATGAACCGGGTGATGACCGTGGGCCTGGACGGTCGCTGGCGCCGGCTCACCGCGGAGGCCGCCGTGCGCAGGGGCGACCGCGTGCTCGACGCCGCGTGCGGCACCGGCGACCTCGCCGTCGCCGACCTGAAAGCGGGCGCAGCGCGCGTCACCGGCCTCGACTTCTCGGAGGCGATGCTCGCCCGCGCACGGCGCAAGACCGCGTCTGATCCAGGCGCGCTCGAATGGGTCCTGGGCGACATGCTCGCGCTGCCGTTCGCCGACGCGACCTTCGACGCCGCGACGGTCGGGTTCGGCGTTCGCAACGTCGTCGACCTCGAGCTCGCGCTGCGCGAGCTGCGGCGGGTGCTGCGCCCCGGCGGCCGGCTCGCGATCCTCGAGATCACGCAACCGCGCGGGCCGCTGAAGCCGTTCTACTCGCTCTGGTTCGACCGGATCGTCCCGCTGCTCGGCAGGGTCCTGCCGGGCGGCGCCGCCTACACCTACCTGCCCGCGTCGGTGAAGCGGTTCCCGCCCGCCGAGCGCCTCACCGAGCTGCTCGGCGAGGCCGCCTTCACCGGCGTTCGCTTCCGCCCGCTGGCGGGCTCGATCGTCGCGCTGCACACCGGAGAGGCTGCATGACGCTCACTCAGGTGCATGCCACGCCGGGGCTCGCTCCCTACATGGGCGAGGTCGAAGCAGGGCTCGCGCAGGCCGTCGCTGCGCATCCCGGGCTCGCCCAGGAGGTCGCGGGCGAGGCTCTCTCGGCCGGGGGCAAGCGGCTGCGTCCGCTGCTCTGCTTTCTCACGGCGAAGGGCGAGCCGTCGGTCGCGGCCGGTGTCTCCGTCGAGATGGTGCACATGGCGACGCTCGTTCACGACGATCTCGTCGACGGCGCCCGTCTGCGCCGCGGGCTTCCCGCGGCGTGGTCGGTCTACGGCGCGGACGCGGCGAAAGCGGCCGGTGACTACCTGTACGCGCGCGCCTTCTCGGTGCTCGCCGAGACGGGAGACGAGCGCGCGGTCAAGACCCTCTCCAGCGCCGCGCTGTGCTTGGCGAGGGGAGAGGCGATGCAGAGGCTCCAGACGCACGATCCCGACACCTCCGTCGAGGCGTACCTCCAGCGCTGCTCGCTGAAGACCGGGAAGCTGATCGAGGCGGCCTGCCTGCTCGGCTCCGGCGGCGATGAGCGGCTCGGCGCATACGGCGCCGCGCTCGGCGTCGCCTTCCAGATCGCCGACGACATCCTCGACTGCGCGGGTCAGACGCAGGAGACCGGCAAGATCCCCGGCACCGACCTGCGCGAAGGCACGCCGACGATGCCTCTCCTGCTTGCCGCCGCGCAGGACGAGGCGGTGCGCGCCGCGCTTGCGGGGGGACCGCTGGACGGCGCGCTCGTGCGCGTGGCAGCAACCGACGCGCTCGACCGGTCGCGCGATGCGGCGCTCGACTACGCCGCGCGCGCGCGATCGTTCCTCGGGGCGCACGATCATCAGGCGGAGTTGGAAGCGTTGACCTACGCCGTCGTGGATCGCGCGGGCTGAGGTGGCAGTCAAGCTCGGCCGCATCGGGTACGTGAACATGGCCCCGGTTTTCTTCCGGCTCGACGCCGAGGTGGTCGAGGTCGTGGGCGTGCCGACGGATCTGAACCGGCAGCTCATCGCGGGCACGCTCGACGTCGCCCCGATCTCGTCGATCGAGTACGCCCGTCACGCCGAGTCGCTGCGGCTGCTGCCGCGCCTTTGCGTGTCGAGCGAGGGTGCGGTCGAGTCGATTCAGCTGATCTCGAAGACGCCGCTCGAGCGGATCCGCACCGTCGCGGTGACGGCCGAGTCGGCGACGTCGGTCGTCCTGACGAAGGTGCTGTTCCCCGATGCGACGCACGTGCCGCTCGGTGAGGAGGCCGAGGCGAAGCTGCTGATCGGCGACGCAGCGCTGAGGTCGGCGTTCGAGGATCCGACGCCCCATCACGACCTCGGCCGCCTCTGGCTCGAGCGGACGGGGCTGCCGATGGTTTTCGCGGTCTGGGCCGCTCCCGAGCCGACGCACCCGGGCCTCCCCGAGCTCGAGGACGCGCTGGTGGCGTCGGTGCGCGCCGCGCGCGCGGAGCCCGAGCAGCTCGCGTACGAGTCGTCGGAGCGCTACGGCTACCCCGCGGGGTTCCTGGCACGCTACTTCGAGAAGCTGCGCTACCGGTTCGGCCCGCGCGAGCGCGCCGGCCTCTACACGTTCCTCGAGCTCGCACGCGACGTCGGAGAGCTCGCAGAGGTGCCGGAGCTGCGCTTCGTCGTAGCGACGGCCGCCGTAGTCTAGATCGTCAGAGCGGCCGGCCGCTCAGCGCGGCGGTACTCGACCGTGTAGCCGAGCGAGCGCGGCACCCCGAGCAGTGCCTCGAGGTCGAGGTCGATCGTGGCGCCCGCCTTCTGGGTCACCTCGTCCTCGATCGGCAGGTCGAAGTCGTCGGCGCCGTAGTCGAGCGCGCGGAACGCCTCGGCGTTCTGCGTCAGCACCGACGTGCGGACGTGCTTCACGTTGTCGAGGAAGATCCGGGAGAGTGCGATGTGCCGCCGGTACTCCTGCGGCGCGATCTCGACGCCGGCGAGGGCCGTTCCGTACGGCTTGTACGTCCAGCAGAGGAACGAGAAGAGGCCGTCGTGGCCGTTCCGCAGGCAGTCGTCCTGAAAGTCGCGGGTGCGCTGGAGGTGCTCGAGCCGCTCGTCCAGTGTCTCGTCGAAGCCGATCACCATCGTTGCAGTCGTCTTCAGGCCACTCTCCACGATCGCGCGCTGCGCCTCGAAGTACTCGCGCACCGTGTACTTGAACTTGGCGTGGCGCTTGCGGAAGTTCTCCGTGAGGATCTCGCTGCCGCCGCCGGTGACCCAGTGCACGCCCGCGTCGCGGAGCCGCGCGGCCGCCTCGGCGTGGCTCAGGCTCGCGCGGTCGGCCAGGTAGACGAACTCGGCAATCGTCAGCGCGTAGAACTCGACCCGGTCGCCGTAGCGCTCGCGCACCGCGGCGAAGAGGTCGCAGTAGAAATCGAGCGGGAGCCTCGGGTTGAAGCCGCCGTTGAACCCGACCAGGTCGCCGCCGGCCTCCAGCAGGTCGTCGATCTTCGCGAACACGTCCTTGCGATCGAGGACGTAGCCCCCCTCCTGGTTCGGCAGCACGTAGAACGCGCAGTAGTCGCATTGCGCAACGCAGACGTTCGTGTAGTTGATGATCCGCATCACCATGTAGGTGGCGCGGCCGGGCTGGTGCCAGCGCCCGCGCACGATCTGCGCCAGCCGCTTCAACTCATCGTCGGAGGCGTCGTTCCAGAGCACCGCCGCGGCGTCGACGTCGATCCGCCCGTCGGCCTCCACGAGCGCCGCGATCTCGCCGAGGCGGCTCATGCCCCGACCGGGACGGCATCTTCCCGGGTCACCTCGTCGGGGTGGAGCGTGTCCATGAACGAGCTGACCGAGAACACTGCGCTGCCTGCGCCCGCCACGCCGTAGCCGGGAGGGGGTTTCAGCCCATGCTTCTCGAGCGTCTCGCGATACGCCTCGAGCAGGCGGATGTGGTACTCGAGCGGCGCGCCGTTCGGGTTGTCGCGACCGAGCGGCGTCGTCGGCTCCGGGCACCAGGTGGTGAAGCGCGGGGTCACGCCGCGGCTCATGAAGTAGTCGAGGCCCTCGACCGTCGATCGAACTGCCTCGTCGACCGTCTTGAAACCGAACGGCTGCGCCATCTCGACGCCGGCGACGAAATTGGGGATCACGAAGCGTGGCCCGAACACCTCGGCTGCGTCGAGGATGCGCCGGTGCCACTCCTCGCGGCCGACGTAGCGCTCCTTGCCCGGCGAGATGATCTCGAAGAGCCGCTTGTCCCACACCTCGTAGTTCGGGTGGTAGATCGTGATGCCGTAGTCCTTGTAGCGCTGCACATCCGCGCGCGGCAGCGCCTGCGCGACGACCTTGCCGATCCAGCGGCCCGGGAAGCGCTCTTCGATCGCCTGCGCGTACCGGCCGTAGAAGTCCGCCTCGGCGAGCCCGTCGACGGTGCTCGTAACCGAGCCGCCCGTCAGGGTGTACGCCTTCGAGGTCTTCGCCGTGTCGTAGCGGTCGATCAGCGCGAGCGCTTCGAGCACGTCCTCGACCGGCTTCA
>JALYLO010000430.1 GCA_030774175.1 Actinomycetota bacterium | reverse complement strand
CAGCCGCTCGTCGCCTGCGCCGACGGAACGGTCTTCTCCGTCGGCTGGAACAAGGTCGGCGGGAATCGGCTCTGGATTCTCGACGGGCAGGGAAACCAGTTCTACTACGCGCACCTCTCGGCGTTCTCGACGACGGCGGTGAACGGGGCGCGCGTGAAGGCCGGCCAGGTGGTCGGGTTCCTGGGAAACACCGGCGACGCCGAGGGGACTCCCTACCACGTCCACTTCGAGGTGCATCCCGTCTCGCTGCTCTACCTCGGCTACGACGGCGCTGTCGATCCGACGCCGTACCTCGATGCCTGGAAGCACCAGCAGGACCTGCCGTTCCCGGCCGCCGCGGGCTGGGCGCCCCTGGTCCCCGGCGGTCCGGCTGCGCCGGAGCCCGGCGCGATCTTGCTCGGCATGACCGACATCTCGACCGCCGACGGGCTCGACCCGGGGTCGCTCGAGCGGGCGCTGACGCCCCTGAAGCTCTCAGCGCTGATGCAGACCCTGCCGACGGTCGCGGCGCCTGCGGCCGACCTCGGTCGCGGGTAGCGTCGAGGCGTAGAGGCCTAGTGCACTAGTTCGAGCCGCCGTTCGAGCTGCCGGACGAGTAGTCGCCGCCGAACTCGTCGCCGCCGCCGATCGCCTCCTTCAGCCACTTGCGCGTCTCGGGGCCGGTGACCGGATTGAAGAGGATCCCGAGCGCGATCCCCGCGACGAGGAGCGTGGCGTTCCGGCTGCCGTGGTCTTTCTTGCCCTGGAGCCGGTCGGCTGCGTTGCGAAGATCGTCGACTGCGTCGCGGAGCTTGGCGCGAACCTCTTCATCGGTCGTGACCCTCGTGGCGAGCGTGACGGCGCCGCGACCTCCGATCAACTCGTTGTAGAGCTCCTTGGCCGTCGCGAACGCGCTCATCACGTCGTCCCGGAGCTTCTCGTCGCTCATCGCCCGCTCGACGTAGGGTTTGACGTTCTCTGCCGCGTCGTAGACCTTGTCCCTTGTCTTCGTCATGCTCGCCGAATCCTTTCGCCTCGTTACCGTGCGCCTGATACCCCGACACGTGCGGCGCAAACAGACGCTCCTTGTGGCCGTGCTCATCTTCGCAGGCTGCGGCTCCTCCGGTGCGCCCAAGGTGCAGTCCGTCCGCGGCCCGGGCTTCCACTTCGCCGCTCCCGCCGGGTGGACGGTGGAGCACACGCCCCGGCAGGTCTCGGCCCGGCACGATTCGGAGCTCGTGCAGGTCGCGACGTTCCCGCTGCTGAAGCCGTATCGGCCGGCACTCTTCGAACCGGTGGCCACGGAGCTCGCCGTCCGAATGGACGAGGTCGCGAAGCAGGTGCACGGCGCCGTCTCGCCGAACGGCACCGTCACCGCGGCCGGGATTCGCTCACACAGCTACGACGTGCAGGCGGGCGACCACGTCGACCAGTACACGTTCGTCTTGCGCGGCCTGCGCGAGTACCAGCTGCTCTGCCGCAGGCGCTCCTCGAGCTCCGACGAAGTGTGCAGGCAGCTGATCACCAGCTTCTCGGTTCGCTAGCGCCGAAGTGGCATCGCCGCGGCGCGCTCGACGCCCTGCGGGCGGCGGGAGCCGGCGCGGCGCTTGCCGTCGAATGCACTTGCGAATACGTCCTCGATCGTGTCGGCCGGGATGAACTCGAGCGCCTTGCGCGTCTCGGGCGGCAGCTCGTCGAGGTCGGGCGCGTTCTCACGCGGGAAGATCACGCGCTTCAGCCCGGCTCGCTGGGCGGCGAGCGACTTCTCGCGCAGGCCGCCGATCGAGAGCACCTGGCCCGAGAGCGTGATCTCCCCGGTCATGCCGACATCGGCGGACACGGGCTCGCCGCGCACCAGCGAGGCGATCGCGGTGGCCATCGTCACGCCCGCGGAGGGCCCGTCTTTCGGCACGGCGCCCGCGGGCACGTGCACGTGCATGTCGTGCTCCTCGAACCAGTTGTCCGGCAGGCCCACCTCGTCGGCGTGCGAGCGCACCCACGAGTGGGCGGTCTGCGCCGACTCCTGCATCACCTCGCCGAGCTGTCCGGTCACGGTGAGGCGGCCCTTGCCGGGGTAGGCTGCGGCCTCGATGAAGAGAACGTCGCCGCCGACCGCGGTGTACGCGAGGCCGGTCGCGACGCCCGCCACGGACGTGCGCTTGCGCACCTCGCCCGAGAAGCGGCGCGCGCCGAGCCATTCTCGCAGGCGCTTGTCGTCGACGCGCGGTTTCTGCGCGCGCCCCTTCGCGACCTGGGTTGCCGCCTTGCGGCAGATGTCGGCGATGCGGCGCTCCAGGTTGCGCACGCCCGCCTCACGCGTGTATTCGCGGATCACGGTGCGCAGCACCGTGTCGGAGAGCGTCAGCTGTGACTTGCGGAGGCCGTGTTTGCGGATCTGCTTCGGAACGAGGTAGCGCTTGGCGATGCCGAGCTTCTCGTCCTCGGTGTAGCCGGAGAGCTGGATCACGTCCATGCGGTCGAGCAGCGGTCCGGGGACCGTGTCGAGCGTGTTCGCCGTGCAGATGAAGAGCGTCTTCGACAGGTCGAACGGCAGGTCGAGGTAGTGGTCGCGGAAGGCCGAGTTCTGCTCGGGGTCGAGCACCTCGAGCATCGCGCTCGCCGGATCGCCTCGCCAGTCGCTGCCGAGCTTGTCGATCTCGTCGATCAGCAGCAGCGGGTTCGAGGACTCGGCGTCGCGCAGCGAGCGGATGATCGAGCCGGGCATCGCGCCGATGTAGGTGCGGCGATGACCGCGGATCTCGGATTCGTCGCGGACGCCGCCGACCGACAGGCGCACGAACTTGCGCCCGAGGGCGCGCGCGATCGACTGGCCGAGCGAGGTCTTGCCGACACCGGGAGGGCCGACGAAACAGAGGATCTGGCCCGAGATCTCGCGCCGCAGTTTCGCGACCGCGAGGTACTCGATGATCCGGTCCTTCACCTTGTCGAGGTCGAAGTGGTCGGCGTCGAGCACCTCGCGTGCGTGGTCGAGGTCGAGGTTGTCCTTGGTGAAGGACGACCACGGCAGCGTGAGGATCCATTCGAGATAGGTGCGGATGACGCCGTACTCGGCGGCGGCGGACGGCAGCTTCTCGAGCCGGCCGAGCTCGCGGTCGACCGCTTTGCGCACCTCTTCGGGCAGCTCGCCGAGCGCGTCGGCGCGTCCGCGGAGCTCGACGATCTCGGCGTGGTCGGGGTCGTCCTCACCGAGCTCCTGCTGGATCGCCTTCAGCTGCTGGCGGAGGAAGTACTCGCGCTGGCCCTTCTCCATCTCGGACTGGACCTGCGACTGGATCTTCGAGCCGAGCTCGAAGACCTCCAGTTCGCGGTTGAGGATCGCGGAGACGGTGCGCAGCCGCTGCTCGACATCGACCTGCTCGAGGATCTGCTGGCGCTCCTCGGTCTTGATCGTGCGCAGCGTCGACGCGACCAGATGACAGAGCGCGCTCGGGTCGTCGACGTTCGCGGCGGCGAGCTGCAGCTCCTCGGGCAAGTACGGTGCGAGTCCGATGATCCGCGCGAAGAGCCCCTGCACGTTTCGCGTCAGCGCTTCGAGCTCGGGAGTCTCGAGCAGCACGTCGGGCAGTGCGTCGAACTCGCCGAGCAGGTACGGGTCGACGCCGAGCCGGTTCACGAGCTTCACACGGTCGAGGCCCTGCACGAGGATGCGCAGTGTGCCGTCGGGGACCTTGATCATCTTGTGCACGAGCGCGACGGTCCCGACCTCGTAGATGTCGTCCCAGCCGGGCGCCTCGATCGTCCCGTCGCGCGCCGCCACGAGCGCGAGCAGCCGATCACCGGCGACGACATCGTCGATCAACCGCACCGAGCGTTCTTGGCCGATCGCGAGCGGCGACATCGACTGCGGAAAAACGACCGTCTCCTTCAGCGGCAACACGGGGAGCGCCGCGGGGAACTCGAGCGGCTGCTGCCGGGCCTCCAGAGCGTCGAACGTGACGTCGGTCATGCCCGCTCCACCGCAATCGCAGTCCGACCTATCGCCGTCGGTTGCTCGACCACCGGCAGCTCGATCGTCAGCACGCCTTGCTCGAAGCGGGCGTGGGCGCGCTCGGGGTCGATGTCCTCGACGAGCCCCACCTGACGCTCGAACGCGCCGTACTCGATCTCCATCTGCTGATAGACGCGGCCCGGGATCTCGGGACGGGTGCGCTCGCCTGCGATCGCGAGCACCCGCTCGCCGACGACGACCCGAACGCTCTCGGGGGACACGCCCGGCAGCTCGACGACGACGGTCAGGGCGTGCGGGTCGTGGGTGTGGAAGCAGTCGAGATTCGGCCGGAAAGCGTGGCGGAGCCCCGAGAAGCGCGGGACCTGCCAGAGGTCCGCGAAGAGCTCCTCGATCTCCTCCTGCAGCTTGTCGACGTCACGCCGGGTCATCTCGTGAGGGAACGGTACAGCGCCGCGCCGCTTTGAGGCATCACCCAGCAGCAACCCCTGACCGTTGCCTGCCGCGTAGACAGCCGCCGTCCGATCCGAAGCGGAAGATCCAGGAATGGAGATCGTCGTCCCCCGCTGGTCCAGCTGGTCGTTCCTCGTCTACGCCGGCGGGCTCACCGTCCTCGCCTCGGCGCTCGGCTGGCTCAGCTATCTCTCCGGGCGCCACGGTGACGCGGCCTTCACCGCCTGGGCCCTCGTAGTGGCCGTCCTCCTCGAGGGGACAGCGCACCTCTTCCTCAGGCGGGGGCACCGGCTCGCCGCGGGCGTCTTCGCGTTCTCGGGGGTGGTCGGCTTCGCGGTGTTCGTCGGCGCGCTCTTCACCTGGTTCGGCTGGCTCGGCCACCAGAGCTCGTCGTCGACGTTCCGAGGCTTCGACACCGCGAGGCTCGCCCTTGAGCTGCTGACGGTCGCGGCGGCCGTCGCGACACTCCGGACCTTCCGCCATCCGCTGCTCATGCTCCCGGTCGTGCTCGTCGCGTGGCTCTTCGTCACCGACCTGCTGTCCGGTGGCGGGGGCTGGTCGGCGACCGTGACGCTCGTTGTCGGCCTGGTCTTCCTCGCCTGGGCGCTCGGCGTCGACGCCGGGCCGCGCCGCCCGTACGGCTTCTGGCTGCATGTCGCCGCGGGCCTGACGATCGGCGGCAGCCTCCTCTACTTCTGGCACTCGGGGAACGCCGACTGGGTGCTGGTCGTCGTCGCCTCGCTCGTCTACGTCCGCCTCGCCGGCGCGCTCGACCGCTCCAGCTGGGCGGTGCTCGGCACGCTCGGGCTCCTGATCGCCTCCGTGCACTTCGCGCTCGAGTGGACCTCGGTCCGCATCCCGTTCTTCGGCGCGGCGGGGTCCTCGTCACGAGGCTGGGTGCCGCCGCTCGTCTTCGCCGTCACGGGGCTGCTGCTCGTCGCGCTCGGCCTGGCCACCGGGCGTCGTCAGCGCGTTGCCGCGTAGACCACGGCCGCAACAACCAGGAGCAGGACGACGATCGCGATCCACAGCGCCGACGCAGCACGCTGTCCGGGTGCCGGCTCCGGGGTGTAGGGATCGAGCTCGATCGGCGGCAGAACGTGCCCGGCGTCCTCGCCCTCGACGACGATCGAATCGTGCCGCTCGTCGACCTCGGGCTGCTGGAGGCGTGAGCCGGCCGCGTCGTGCTGGGGGACGTGGTCGCTCTCGAGCCCGCTCATACGATCTGTCTGCCCGCCCCGCGGGAATGCAAATCACGCGGCGTACACGACACAGACGCGGCTGTAGCATCGCCCGGATGAAGGGGCTGATCGCAGCGGGCGGCACCGCGACCCGGCTCGAGGAGCTGACGCGGGTCACGAACAAGCATCTGCTGCCGGTCGGTCGCTGGCCGATGGTCTACTACCCGCTCGAGCTGCTGCAGCGCGTCGGGGTGCGTGAGGTGCTGCTCGTGACCGGCCAGCAGCACGCCGGCCAGTT
>JALYLO010000429.1 GCA_030774175.1 Actinomycetota bacterium | reverse complement strand
CCTCGGATGTTAGGCGGCAGCGGAGAAGGGGTACCTCACGAATCGTGGATACCGAAGGATTCGCAGCCTACGTCTCGCAAGAGTCGCCACTCGAGCTCACGGTCAGCTTCGGCATCCTCGCCGGCAGAGAGGCCTCTCGCGCCGACGTCGACAGCCTCGGAGAGGCGCTGCTGGCTCTCGTCTCCGGAGTCACGCTTTTCGCGGGTCGTGGGTACGAGTTTGCTCGCGGGGCGGTCGAAGTGGCGTCATATGAGATCAAGATCCGATTCCCGACGTTCATCCTTCCGACCGAGCCCGCCGAGCACGAGGCCCTCGTCGACAAGCTCCTCGAGACGGTCAGCCTGTGGGCACGCGACTGCGCAGCGAGCCCGCCCGCGGAGGGAGAGGATCTCGCGGCGCGAATCGTCCGAGGCTCGGCGACCGAGGACTAACCCCGCCCGCGCGAGCACCATTCCGTCAGCGGCGAGTGCGGCGTGGATGTTGCGCAGGGCGTGCACGACGCCCTCGAGTGGGACGCATCACAGCGACCAGCCGCAGAGTGCGATGTCGAAGCGCTCCAGCGCCACGTCGAGCGCTTCGGCGTCGTGGACGGCGAAGCGGACGCGGCGACACTGCTCACTCGACAGCGCCGCCCGCGTGGCGGCGACGTTTTCGGCGTTCGGGTCGAAGGCGTACACCGATGACGCGCGCGCGGCGGCGAGCGTGGTCAGCCGGCCCTTGCCGCAGCCGACCTCGAGCACCCGCTTGCCGTCGAGCGCAACAAGTGCGGCGATCGCCGCTGCTTCCACCCCGTCGTCGTCACGCCGCTGCATTCGCTAGAGCAGCGGTTTGTAGGCCTTGACGGTGGTGCCGCGGGCGCCGAACTTCTGCGCCTTGCGGCGGGTGTCTTCGAACTTCGAGCGGGCGTAGGTGTCGACGAGCTGGCCGGTCTCGATCCGCTCGAACCCGTGGCGTTCTAGGAGTCTCGCGTACGCTGCTTCCAGCAGCGCCCCGGCAATTCAGCCGGTCCAGAGGTCGATGTTCCTGCGACCCTCGGCGCTGACCGGGTTCTGAATCGTGACGTCCGCGACCTGGATCCGCCCGCCCGATGTGAGCACGCGGAAGATCTCCACGAAGACGGCGTCCTTGTCGGGAATCAGGTCGATGACGCCGTTCGAGATTACGACGTCGAAGCTCGCGTCTGGGAACGGCAGCTGCTCCGCTTCGCTCTCGACGAACTCGACGTTCGCCGCACCCATCTCGGCCGCCGCCGCGCGGGCCTTTGTCAGCATCTCCGGTGTCATGTCGATCCCGGTAACGTGGCCGTGCTCGCCGACCATCTGCGCTGCGACGAGCGAATCCGTGCCAGCACCGGAGCCAAGGTCGAGCACCCGCTCGCCGGGCGCGAGCCGCCCGAGCTGCCACGGGTTCGCGACCCCGGCGAACGAGCCGACGGCCGTCTCGGGCACGTTCGCCAGTTCCTCCGGATAGCCAAGGTCCTCTGCCCATGCCCGGCCGGTCGGGAAGATGAAGTCCTTCTCCGGCTCCTGCGAGACCGACGCGTACGTTTTCTTGATCTCGCTCTTCAGGACTTCAACGTCGATCTCGAGCTCAACAGCCATCGCTGTTCTCCTTTTTATCTATTAGGGGACGGAGGCGGGCCGAAGCGCGCGCCGAGGCTGCCAGGAGGTCCCAGCAACGAACACTCCGCTGGCGCCGGTAAGCACGGCGACGATCACGATCGCGGTTCGTGGCGAGGCCGCGTCGGCGCCGAAACCGGCGATCAGGGCGCCGAGGACAAAGCCGAAGTCGCGCCAGAAGCGATACACGCCGACCACGCGTGCCCGGTCGCGCGGCTGGCTCGCGTCCGAAACGGCGGCGATCAGAGTCGGGTAGACCATCGCCGTGCCGGCGCCAAGCAGCAGCGCCGCAGCGAGCGAGGGCGCGAAGGCACCGTCGCCGGCGACGAGCAGCCCGAGCGCGCCCGCCTGCACCAGCATCCCCGCGGTGATCAGCGGCTTCCTGCCCGTATGGTCGGAGAGCCAGCCGGTGACGAGTTGGCCGGCGCCCCAGACGACCGGGTACGCGGCTGCGACGGCGGCGATCTCGCGCACGCTGGCGCCGTGCGCTGCCAGGTAGAGCGGCGCGAGGCCCCAGGCGAGCGCGTCGTTGAGGTTGTTCACCAGCCCGGCCTGGCTGCAGGCGCGCAGGATCGGATCGCGCAGACTTGCCTGCGCGAACGCGGCGCCGAGACTCCCATGCGCGGACGCATCAGCGCCGTGTGCCTGTTGTTCGAGCGCGACCTGCGCACCCGTGTCGCGCACGGCGAACACGCTGAGCAGCAACCCCGCCGCAGCAATCAACGCCGCGCCGACCCAGACGACCGTCAGCGGCGCGTAGCTTGCGGCAAGCGCGCCGGTGAGGAACGCCGTGGCGGCGACGCCGAGGTAGCCGGCCGATTCATTCAGGCCGAGCGCGAGCCCGCGCCGCCGCGGCCCGGCCAGATCGATCTTCATCACCACGGTCATCGACCAGGCGAGCCCCTGGTTGACGCCGAGCAGCAGGTTGGCGGCGACGATGAACCACCACGATGGGGCGAGCCCGATCAGCAGCGGCACCGGCAAAGCCACCAACCAGCCGATCACGAGTAGCCGCTTGCGGCCGAGCCGCTCGGCCAGCCCGCCGGCAGCGAGGTTCGTGAGCGCCTTGGCGGCGCCAAAAGCAACGACGAAGGCAAGGATCGCCGACGTCGAGCTGAGCCCGAAGTCCTGCTTGCCGACCAGCGGCAGCACGCTCCGCTCCAGGCCGACCATGCCGCCGACGAGCGCGTTCAGACCGACAAGAAGCGCGAACTGGTGAGCGTTGGCGCGCAGGCCGAGCCGGACCTGGCCGGTCATGCGGCCGCGCCCACCCAGCCGGAGCGGTTGGCCGCGACGATCCGCTCCTGCTCTGCGGGCGGCGGGGGCATCTCGGCGACCAGCGCCGCGGCGAACTCATCCGGATCGGTGACCGCGAGCAAGCGGTTGTGGGCGCGCTCGAAGCCGATCGAGGAGACCGGGTTGCCGGAAAGGCCGCGCCCGCAAACCGAGCCGGCGTAATGGCTCGGGTAAAGAACAACGTGGTCCGGGAGCTCGAGCAGGCGCGCGAGGCTCGCGTGCAGGAGCCGCGCCTGGCCGCTCGCGTCGCCGGCGACGTGTAGATCGGGACGGCCGACGTCGCCGATCAAAAGCGAGTCGCCGCTGAAGACGAGCCACGGCTCCTCCGTCCCGCGCCGACGATCGGCGATCGCGTAGGCGTGATGGGCCGGTGCGTGCCCGGGCGTCGCGATCGCGGTCACGAGCGTGTTCCCCAGCTCGACCACATCGCCGTCCGCAAGCGCGACGTGCTCGAACTCGACGCCTGCATCGGCGGGCAGATACGCGGCGGCTCCCGTACGAGCGACGAGCGCGGGCAGGCCGGAGACGTGGTCTGCTTGCACGTGCGTCTCGAACACCGCCACGATCGGCGCACCCGACCCGGCCGCCCTGGCGAGGTACTCGTCGACGAGGTCGGCGTGCGGGTCGACAACTGCGAGCTTGCCGTGCGTGGTGCAGCCGAACAGATAGCTGGCGCAAGACGTTGTGTCGTTCAGGAAGGGACGGAGCAGCATTCGGGTCTCCTCCTCAGCCCGTTTCGACGGGCAGGCCCGCCCGCCGCCACTCGGGAAAGCCGACGTCCAGGCGGCGCGCCTTGAAGCCGCGCCCCTGGAGGAGGCGAACGGCGTCGTCGGCATAGACGCAGTAGGGACCGCGGCAGTAGGCGACGATCTGTCGGCGGCGCGGCAGCTTGGTCGCTAGTGACGCGAGCGCGGCCAGCGGCACCGATTGTGCGCCCGGGATGTGACCCGCCCGGTACTCGGGCTCGGGACGGACGTCGAGCACGACCACGTCTCCCCGCGCCAGGCGCGCCTGAAGCTCCGTGGCGGACACATGCTCGACCCCGTCCCGCTCGCCCAGGTACGCGTCCGCCAATTGATTCACCTCTGCGACGTGGCGCACCGCGACATCGCGGACAGCCGCCCAGAGATCACCGACCCGCTCGCTCGCCAGCCGATAGAAGATCCGCGTCCCCTCCCGGCGCGAGCGAACGAGACCCGCCCGGGCCAGAACATGCAGGTGCTGTGATGTGTTCGCGGCGCTCTGCGAGATCTCGTTCGCGATCTCCTCGACCGAGCGCTCGCCCTGCGCGAGCAGATCGACGATCTCCGCCCGGCGGCCGCTGCCGAGCGCCTGCGCCACGGACGCGAACGCGTCGAACAAGGCCACCTTCGCCGCGCCACTCGCCATACCTTCAAATTATCACTTGAATACTTGAGGATCAAGTTGTACGCTCGCTTTCGTCGAGTCCTGCACTTTGCACCGAGGAGAGAGGCCATGACGATCAATCCGAACAAGGCACTTTGGGAGAAGGGCGACTTCACTCGCATTGCAGAAAGCATGCGAGAGAGCGGCGAGGCGCTCGTCATGACGTTGGGCCTCACCAACGGGCTCGAGGTCCTCGACCTCGGATGCGGCGACGGGACCACGGCCTTGCCGGCAGCGAGGCTTGGCGCGAACGTCCTGGGCGTCGACATCGCCAGCAACCTCGTTGATGCGGGGAACGCACGAGCACAGAGCCTCGGCCTCACCAACTGCAGATTCCAAGAAGGCGATGCGTCCGATCTGAGCGAGCTCGAGGATGACAGCTTCGACCTCGTCGTCAGCATCTTCGGCGCGATGT
>JALYLO010000428.1 GCA_030774175.1 Actinomycetota bacterium | reverse complement strand
CGCGCCGCGCACGTCGTCCTCGGTGATGCGGCCACCGGGCCCGGATGGCGTGAGCGAATCGAGATCCACGCCGAGCTCTGCCGCGACCCGCCGCACGAGCGGCGTTGCCTGCACCCTCACAGGTGGGGCTGCTTGCGTGGCGGGGTCTTCCTCGGCAGGCGGCTGCCCGCCGTCGCCGATCACGACCAGCACGGTCCCGACCGGAACGACGTCGCCCTCGGCGACGAAGATCCGCGTCACGGTGCCCGCCGCCGGCGAGGGGATCTCGACAGTCGTCTTGTCGGTCTGGATCTCGACGAGCGGCTGGTCCTCTGTGATCTCGTCCCCCTCGGCCACGAGCCAGCGGGCGACCTCACCCTCGGTCAGGCCCTCGCCGAGGTCCGGCAGCGTGAACGAGTACGGCACGGCGGTGGAGGCTACCTGCGAGGCCGACCGACCCAGGAGCCCGACGGCACCAGCAACACGCGCAGTCCTTCGCCCGCGCGCCAGAGCGAGACGGCCTGCTCCGTTCCCTCGAGCTCGGCGGCCGTCTCGCGCGGGACGTAGCCCGCTTGCAGCGTCCGGTCCGCGTTCCACACGCCGACCGCGTTTGCATCGTGCTCGTTCTCGGGCTCGGCCACGAGCGTGAGCCGCGCGCCGGGATCGAACGACGCGTCGGCGACGGCCTCCGCCCGAAACGACACACCGGCAATCGGGACGACGCGGACGCGCTCGTCCTCCCAGCGCACGCGCTCGCCGGTCGCCGCGTCCCGCAGGTGGTAGCCCGCGCCGCGCCGGTCGCGCTCCAGCCACAGTCGAAGCCGCTCGCTCACCGCCACGCGTCGTCGCGCAGGACAGCGTGCACTCCGAGCTGCTCGTTGACCACCTGCGTGACCCGCAGGTCAACCACCACGCTCGCCAGCGCAAGCGCGTCGTTCGGGGTGAGGCCGCGCTCGCGCCCCATCAGCTCGATCATCCCGTCGACCGCCTTCTTCGCAGCTCTGCCGAGGTTGTCGTCGAAACCGAACGTCAGCCACGCCTCCTCGATACGCGCGCACGGCCATTCGAGCAGTAGGTCGTCGCGCACGTCGAGCGTCAGCTGGGCGCGGGCCGGGCACTCGATTGCCGTGCCGCTCACCTCCCCGTCCCCCTGCAGCGCATGTGGGTCTCCGGCGGAGAAGAGCGCACCGTCGACGGGAATCGGCAGGTACAGCGTCGTGCCCGCGACGAGCTCCTTGCAATCGATGTTCCCGCCCTGCGGCCGAGGTGGGATCGTGGAGTGGACACCGGACGCAACGGGCGGCATGCCCATCACGCCGAGGAACGGTCGCAGGGCGACAACCTGACCCGTGGAGGCGCGCCCAATCGCGCCGTCGAGTTGCCAGTCGATGCGATGGGGGTATTCGGAAAAAGTCTCGCCCCACGCGCCGGTCGTAACCTCGTCGACCCGGACCACGAGCGTCTGGCCCGCGCGCGCACCTCGCACCTCGAATGGACCGGCAAGCGCATGGCCGTCGTCCTCCGGCGACGAGCGCGGCTCGAAACGGAGGTCCTGTTCGAGCCACCAGCCTGAACTCGGCGTCGCGAACCGCACCGAGTCGCGCGGCTCGAGCGTCAGGACGGGCGGCAAGTCACGCGAGAAATGCCCGTGAAGAGTGCGGCGCTCGAGTGGGAGCTCGTGGATCACGCGACGAGCGTGCGCACCGCCGCGGCGATGCGGTCGACCGACGGCATGTAGGCGTCCTCGATCGTCCAGTACGGGTACGGGACGTCGAACCCGGTGACGCGAAGCACCGGCCCCCGCAGGTCGAAGATCGCCTGCTCCGCGATCAGCGCCGCGAGCTCGGCGCCGAACCCGGCGGTGCGCGGCGCCTCGTGCACGATCACCACGCGCCCCGTCTTCGCGACCGACGCGAGGATCGCGGCCTCGTCCAGCGGCCGCAGCGACCGGATGTCCACGACCTCGCAGGAGGCCTCTCCCTGCAGCGCCTCGGCGGCCTGCTCGCACACCCCGACCATTGCGCCGTACGCGATCAGCGACACGTCGCTCCCCGCGCGCGCGATGCGCGCCTGCCCGAGCGGGACGACGTAGTCGCCTTCCGGCACCTCACCGCGCGCCGTCCGGTAGACGAGCTTCGGCTCGAAGACCACGACGGGATCGGGGTCCCGGATCGCCGCCGCCAGCAGGCCCTTCGCATCGGCCGGCGTCGCCGGGATCGCCACCTTGATCCCTGGCGTGTGGACGTAGTAGGCCTCCGGCGAGTCGTCGTGCAGCTCGGGAGCACGCACGCCGCCGCCGTACGGCATGCGAATCGTGAGCGGGAACTCCATGCGCCCGCCGCTGCGCCAGCGGTAGCGGCCCACGTGCGTGATCAGCTGGTCGAGGCACGGATACGAGAACGCGTCGTACTGCATCTCGCAGACGGGGCGCCAGCCGGCCATGCAGAGCCCGATCGCCGCGCCGAGCATCCCCGCCTCCGCGAGCGGCGTGTCCACGCACCGATCGGCGCCGAATCGGTCGAGCAGGCCGGCGGTGGCGCGAAAAACGCCGCCTGCCCGACCGACGTCCTCACCCATCACGAGCACGTTCGCGTCGCGCTCGAGCTCGGTGTGCAACGCGTCGTTGACGGCCTCGACCAGCGTCAGGTCAGCCATGGCGCATGTTCGGCGGGGGATCGACATAGGCGTGCTCGAACAGCAGCGACGGGTCGCCGGGCGCCGCGGCTTCCGCTGCGGCGATCCCGGAGCGCATGAGGTCTTCGGCAGCGCTTCGCGCAAGGGCAGCCCGCTCGTCGGTGAGGATTCCGAGCCGCTTCAGGAACGCCTCGTAACGGCCCACGCACTCTCGTGCGCGCTCCTCCTCGACACGCACCAGGTCGACGTACGCGCGTGGGTCGTCGGCGGTCGCGTGCGGTGCGGCGCGATAGTGCACCGCCTCGATCAGCGTCGGCCCACCGCCTGCACGAGCGCGCTCGACTGCCTCGCGCGCCGCCTCGTACACAGCGAGCACGTCGAGCCCGTCGACGCGGATGCCCGGGATGCCGTAACCGACGGCCTTGTCCGCGAGGGTCTCGGCGCGTGTCTGCGCCTCGACCGGCGTCGAGATCGCCCAGCCGTTGTTGTTGCAGACGAACACCGCCGGCGCGTTCAGCACGGCTGCGAAGTTGACCCCTTCGTGGAACGCGCCCTCACTCGTCGCCCCGTCGCCGAAGAACGCCATCGCGACGGCGTCCTCACCGCGCAGCTTCTTCCCCCAGGCGAGGCCTGCCGCATGCGGAACATGCGTCGCGACCGGCACGCAGATCGACGCGATGTTCCAGTCGGCCGGGCTCCACCAGCCGGAGGGATGGCCGCGCCACCATTGCAAGATCGTCTCCGCGGGCATCCCGCGCAGAAGGCCGATCGCGGACTCGCGGTACGAGGGGAAGATCCAGTCGTCGTCCCCGAGCGCGAACGTCGCGCCCGCCTGGATCGCCTCGTGGTTCCAGAAGATCGCGTAGGTGCCGATCCGGCCCTGGCGGTGGTAGACGACCGAGCGCTCGTCGTAGGTGCGCAGCAGCACCATGCGGCGATGGAGCTCGAGCAGGTCGCTCTCGCTCAGGCTCGCGGGCGGGGCGTCGCCATCGAGGATGCGGCGGAGCTCGGGTGCAGCCTGGGCCATCCGCGCGCGAAACCTACCTGAGCCCAGCCGGGCGGCCTGCCCTACACCAGCACCGAGACCGCATCGCGCTTCGCCTCGAACACCGCGCCGTCGACGTCGCCGAGGTCCTCCCCGTCGGCTTGCAGCGGCAGCGGACGGTCGCAATGCACGACGATTCGATCGAGATCGTGCCCCGTCAAGAGTTCGAGCCGATCGTGGCCGCGACCACGAACGAGCGCCGCGAGCACGCGCGGGACATCCCGCGGCCGGACCCGCGTCGGCGCGGCGAAGTCGATGCCATCCTCGAAGTGCGCAGCGGGGGTGACGTGCAGCGGAATCGCACCGGCATAGGAGTACGGATCGCAGTTCGCGACGAGCACGAAGGCCGCCCGGCCGACGCCCTCGATCTCCAGCTGTGTCTCCCACCGGCCCCGGCGCTCGAGCACCATCTTCGCGACCACCCGCAGGAACGCGAGGTCGCCGGGGCGCGCCCCTCCCGGATCCCGCCCGAGCCGGTCGAGGCGCCGGACCGCCTCGCCGTCGAAGCCGAGTCCCGCCGAGAAGCAGAAGCGCCGGCCGTTCACCGCCCCGAGCGAGATTCGCCGCAGCCGCTCCTCGACCAGTGCGGCGCCGACGGCGCGCGCCGCCGCGACCGCGTCTCGCGGCAGGCCGAGCGCGCGCGGCAGGACGCTCGTCCCGCCACCGGGCAGGAACCCGAAGGGCACCGCCCCGTCCGCGCCGTTCAACGCCTCGTTGTAGGTGCCGTCGCCCGCGAAGACCAGGATCGCGTCGGCGTGCGGCGCGCTCGCCGCCGCCAGCTCGGTGGCATGGCCCGGCCGCTCCGTGACCTCCGTGCGCAGGTCGACGCGCTCGCGCAAGACGCGCTCGACGTTCGCGATCCGCTCGCGGGTCACCTGCGTCGAGTAGGGGTTGACGATCAGAACCGCTCGCTTCACGCTCCCGAGCATGCCACGACGCACCGCCCTGATCGTCGCCGTGCCCGAAGCCGAGCCCCACGTCGCGGAGCTGCGGCTCGCTCACGACTCCTCGGCCGCCCTCGGGGTGCCGGCGCACATCACCATCCTCTTCCCGTTCGCACCGGTCGACGACGTCGATGAGGATGCCATCGGCGAGCTGCTCGCCGCGCGACCCGCGTTCGACTTCGAGCTCACCTCGGTCGAGCACTTCGACGACGGCGTGACGTATCTCGCTCCGGTCCCTGCCGAGCCGTTCGCGGCGCTCACCCGCGCGGTCGCCGAGCGATGGCCGGCGTACCCGCCCTACGAGGG
>JALYLO010000427.1 GCA_030774175.1 Actinomycetota bacterium | reverse complement strand
CACCTCGTCTCCCCGCAATTCGTTCACATCACGAACCGTAGCCACACAGGTGTTCCACGTCTGTTCCGACTTCGTCGCATATCCGTAACCAATTGGCGAGTCGGGACGTTGAATGCCTGTCCGAGTCCCGTCAGAAGGAGTTCCGGTGATCACTTCCCACGAGGCACGAACCCTGTTGCGCCGCTATCACGAAAGTGGCGACACCCGCGCCCGCGACATCCTGATCGAGAAGAGCGTGCCGCTCGTGCGCGCGCTGGCGCGCCGGTATGCGGGGCGTGGTGAAGACTTCGACGATCTCGTCCAGGTCGGCACGGTCGGCCTCATCAAGGCCGTCGACCGGTTCGACATCACGCGCGGCGTGGAGTTCACGACCTACGCGACGCCGACCGTGATCGGCGAGATCAAGCGCCACTTCCGGGATCGCACGAGCTCCGTCCGAATCCCGAGGCCAATCCACGACCTGAGCCAGCGCATTCCGAAACAGCGAGAGCGACTCACCGCGACTCTTGGGCGCTCCCCGACCGTTGCCGAGCTCGCGCAGGCGCTCGACGCCGACGAAGAACTGGTGATCGAAGCGCTCCAGGCGGCACGGAGCTACAAGGCAGAGAGCCTTTCGGCGATCGAGTCCGACGGCGAGTCAACCGACCCAATGGACGTCATCGGCCACGAGGAGGCGGGCTTCTCGCTCTCCGAGGACCGGATTCTGCTCGAGGAAGGTTTCCGGAAGCTCGACGAGCGCGAACGCCATATCGTCGTCCTGCGCTTCTCGCTCGGGTTGACGCAATCCCAGATCGCCGCCCAGGTCGGGTGCTCGCAGATGCACGTGTCACGGCTTCTTCGCAACGCGATCCGGAAGATGCGGCAGACGCTCGTCGACACGCGCGAGCCGATAGCCGCCTGAGACCGCCCGGAGAGGCGTTACGCGGCGAGGACGGTCGCCGGTCTCGGCCGGAGCCCGAGGATGGTCTCGTCGAGTGTCCTGACGAGCTCACCCCGGTTGCCGTGCAGGAGCACCTCGACCAGAGCCCGGCGGGTCGCTTCAAGTGCGGCGCGACCAACGCGCTCCGCGCGCAGGTCATCGAGCAGCTCGACCCGGTCCTTCGCCTTCTCGCCCAGCAGCACCGCGGCCCGCACGCCTGCCGCCCACGTGCCGTCCCCGGCTCCGAGGAGAGCCGTGAGCGCGTCACGCATCTGTCCCGAGCGGAACGGCTCGTCGGCGAAGAGCGACAGCTCCCAGCGGTCGAGCGCTTCCCCGAGCCCCCGGTCATCGTCGGCGAGCGTTAGCCGCTCGCGGAGATCGGCTGCCAGCCTGCCTCGGAGCGCGTCTAGCCGGATCGCCTCGCCGTGCGGCTGCGTGGCGGCGATCGGCAACAGCGGCGAGATCCGGAGCGCCCGGAAGTCGAGCCGCTCGAAGACGACCGGCCCGGCCGCGATCGCCCCTCCGGTCGCAAGCCGGAGGGCGCTGACCGCGTCGGCGAGCTCGGCGGCGGCGTCGGGAGGCTCGCCTTCGGCGGCATCGAGCTCGCGCGAGAGCTCGAGCACGCAGAGCCGGTCGACATCGCGCTCGAACTCGGGCGGCATCAACCCTCGCGCCTCGGGCCACAGACCCGCGACCTCGCCGGGCACGGCCGCACGCACGCGCATGTCGCCGCCTAGCTCGAGCGTCGCGCCCGCGGAGAGCCCGACGAGGGGTGCGATCGCTGCGTAGGAACGCGCGGAGCCGAAGAGGGAGCGCTCGATCTCGGCGTAGGCGCCGTCGAACGCGTCGTCATGCCAATCGAACCCGCCGGAGCGCTCGGCCACAGCCGTCAGCACCGGGATCAGGATCGTACGGAAGAGGGCGTCGTCCTCGGTCGAGCCGACACCGGAGCGCGCATGAGCGAAGATCGCGGCCGCCGGCTCGCGCCGCAGGTCGTCGATCGCGTTGCGCGTGTCGGGGAGGCGCCGCAACGTCGGCGCCTGCTCCTCGACGAAGCCGCGGACGAGCGGCCGGTACTCGTACAGCGTCGGCCCGCCCCGGGTCGGATGCTCCTCGAACGCGAACGGCAGCTCGACGCCACGCTCGGCGGCAAACGCCCCGAGGCAAAACGCGCGCAGGGACTGATAGAGGTGGGGTGCGCGGAGCGCCACGGTGAGGCATTACGAGGCGGAGGGGACGTCTCCTACCTGGCAGGCGGGACACCAGTACGCGGTGCGGGCGTCGTCGCCCTGGCCGAGAGCCCGGATCGGCATGCGGCAGCGCGGGCAGGGGCGGCCCGCGCGGCCATGCACCTGCTTGCGCGGCTCGCGTCCCGCCTCGACCGCCGCACGCATCGACCCCGCCGCGGTCTCGAGCACCTTCCGTCGCTCGGCCGCGGTGACGTCGCGAAGCCGCAGCCACGGCGAGAGGCGCGCCTGCCACAGCGTCTCGGCCATCCACATGTTCCCGATCCCGGCCACGAGGCTCTGGTCCTGGAGGGTCTCCCCCAGCCGCCGCCCGCCGTCGGCGGCGGCGATTCGCGCCAGCATCGCGTCGAAGTCCGGCGGGGAGCCGAGGATGTCCGGGCCGAGCTGCTCGAGGGCTCGTGCGTGGAGCTCGAGCACCGGCCCACCCCACAGAACGCCTTCGGCCTCCGTACCGCGGAGGACGAGCCACGGCCGGCCGGCCGGCTCCCGGCCACGTGGCTGCACGGCCCAGCGGCCGCTCATCCGGAGGTGCGAGCGGAGGACGACACCGCCCTCGAAGCGGAAGAGCAGGTTCTTGCCGATCGCCTCGACGGACTCGAGCCGCCGCCCGTTGAGTTGCCCTGCGACGCGAGCGGCCTGCGCCCGCTGGTGCGGCGCTTCGATCTCGAGGTGCTCACCGACGAGAACGTGGAGCCGCCGGGCGGCGCGGTGGAGCGTGTCGCCCTCAGGCACGCCCGCGCGCGTCGAGCTTCGTCACGGCCGCAGCACCGCACGCCGGGGCCCCGCAAGGAAGCCCGCCTCGACGAGGAGCGGCATCGCGTCGCTCCCGGCAACCGGTTCTCCGTCGAAACGCTCGACCGCGAGCCGCGTCGCCCCGCCTCCCCGCACGTGGGCGACGAGCGCCGCGAGCGCACGGCGCAGCCACTCATCGCCGGGATCGCGAAGCGGGACGAGCGAACGGCCGCCACGCTCGACGTAGAGCACTGCCTCCCCGTCGAGCAGCACCACGTGCGCCCCCGCGACACGCGCAGCCCGGGCTCCTGCCCGCCTCGGCCACGGCAGCGCCGCACCGTAGGGCTGCGCCGGATCGGCGGCGGCGAGCACG
>JALYLO010000426.1 GCA_030774175.1 Actinomycetota bacterium | reverse complement strand
GACGTCGAGGGAGGCGCCCTGATGGACGTGGGCTGTTACAACGTCAGCGGGTCGCGCCTCTTCGGCGGGGAGCCCGAGCGGGCCTACGGCGAGGCGTGGTTCGGCCCCTCCGGCACCGACTGGGTCTTCGGCGGCACGCTTCGCTTCCCGGGAAACGCGTTCGCGCTCTTCGACTGCGGCACGGCGATGCCGGAGCGCGACGAGCTCGAGGTGATCGGCAGTGACGGCTCGCTCTTTCTCGACGACCCCTGGCACTGCAACGCGCCGGTGATCGAGCTCCGGCGCGAGGGTCAGGTGGAGCGGATCGAGCTCGAGCCCGTCGACTCCTATCGGCTCGAGCTCGAGAACCTGAGCGACGCGATCCGCGGCGAGGGAGAGCTGCTGCTCGGCCGCACTGACGCCGTGGGGCAGGCGCGGGCACTCGAGGCGCTGTACGAGTCGGCGACCGGCGGCGAGCCCGTCTCGCTGTGACCGGCGACGAGGCGCGGGAGCGGGCGGCCACGATGCTCGCGGAGGCAGGGGTCGTGCTGACGCCCGCCGAGCGCGAGGGGATCGAGGTTACGGACTTCGGGCTGGGGCAGCTCGAGGAGATCGGGCTGCAGCTCGTCGTCTACGTGAACACCGAGCGCGTGTGCGCGAAGGAGCTCGTGCTCTTTCCGGGGCAAACGTGCCCCGAGCACCGCCATCCGCCGGTCGGCGGGGCGCCGGGCAAGGAGGAGACGTTCCGCTGCCGGCGCGGCACCGTCCACTTGCATGTCGAGGGCGAGGGCGAGCTCGTGCTGCGGCCGGGCGACCAGCGCACGATCCCGCCCGACACTCTGCACTGGTTCCGGGCGGGCGACGAGGGCGCGGTCGTCTCCGAGTTCTCCACGAGGAGCCGCGACGAGTCCGACGTCTTCACCGACCCGCAGATCGCGCGCTCGTAGCAGATCGTGTACCAGCAGGTCTCTGCGGTGTCTGACACCCGCTCGAGCTGCGAGGCCGCGCTGCGGGGCGAAGAGGTGTCAGACACCTTTGCGAAGCCTCAGCCCGTGCTCGCGGCTCACACGAGGTGTCAGACACCAGCGCGGGCCACCCCGCTTCACGCAGTCGCGGCGATAGCGCCCAGCGCGAGCTGCTCGTCGACCTCGCCCGGGAGACCGCTGACGCCGACAGCGCCGACGCGCCGCTCGCCATCGAAGACGGCGACGCCGCCGAGGAAGAACGTGAAGAAGGGATCGAAGCTCGCCCGCTCGACCGCGTCGTCCCGCACCTTGTCGGCGAGCTCCCGTGTCGTGCGCGCGTCGCTGCGCGCCGCCGTGTAGGCCTTGCGCTGGGCGTTCAGGCGCGTGTCGGGCGCGGCCCCGTCCATCGTCGCGGCGGCCACCAGCTCACCGTGATCGTCCGCGACGAACACGGAAACCGGGCCGGGGGCCTCCGAGACGACGAAGCCGACGATGGCGAGAGCGCGTTCGAGCTTCACGCCGTCCATTCTCCCCCACTCGTAATTGGGGTGCGGCGTGGCTAGCATCGAGGCGGAATGAGCGCGCACGCCGCACCGGCCCCGAGCGGCGGCCTGACGCTCACCTTCCGCGGCAGGCCGTACCCCGTGCTGCTGCCCAAGCTGAAGGACCCGCGGCTGCATCTCGCGGCCACGATCACGTCGCTCCAGGTGATCGGGCAGATCGGCTTCCACTTCCGCCTCTCGATCGCCCAGATCCTGATCTCGCTGCTCATGTGCGCTGTACTCGAGGTCGGCATCGCGGCGTGGCGCCAGCAGGTGATCCTTTGGCCGGCGAGCGCGCTCCTCACCGGGAACGGAGTCGCGTTCATCCTCCGCGTCCCGGGCACACGCCACGGCGACTGGTGGAGCCTGCGCGGCTGGTGGATCTTCGCCGCGACCGCCGCCGTCTCGCTCCTCTCGAAGTACGTGATCAAGTGGCGCGGCGAGCACATCTTCAACCCGTCGAACATCGGGCTCGTCCTCTGCTTCCTGATCCTCGGCCGTGGACGCGCCAACCCGCTCGACTTCTGGTGGGGGCCGATGTCGCCGTGGCTCGTCGCCGCCCTGGCGATCATCCTCGCCGGCGGCTTCGCGATCCTCTCGCGGCTGAAGCTGCTCTGGATCGCGCTCGGCTTCTGGTTCTCGTTCGCGGCCGGGATCGGCGTGCTCGCGGCATCGAACCACGCGATGACGGCACGCTGGCACCTTGGCCCGATCAGCGGCTTCCAGTTCTGGTGGGTGCTGGTCACCTCCCCGGAGGTGCTCGTGTTCCTCTTCTTCATGATCACCGACCCGAAGACGGCGCCGAGGGACGCTCGCGCGCGCATTGCCTACGCGATCGGCCTCGGTCTGCTCGCGTCGCTGCTGATCGCGCCGGCGCGAACGGAGTTCGCGAGCAAGGTCGCGCTGCTCGGCTCGCTCGCGATCGTCTGCGGCGCTATGCCCCTGCTTCGACTCATGCGCGCTCCGCGCCGCGGCCGGCGGCCGCTCGTCCTCGCCGGTGCCGCCGGGCTCGCGGCCTACGCCGCCGTCCTCGTGTTCCTCAGTGGGCCCGCTCCTGCCCCGGCAGCCGCGTCGCAGGTGACGGGCAAGGTGCCGTTGATCACGATCCTTCCGTCGCGCGGCGTCCAGAGCAAGCTCCCGCCGGCGACCGCACAGCTGATCGCGCACGACCTCGTCACCAGCCCCGGCGTGCGCACGCGTTCCGGCGAGCGTGTGCGCGTCTGGCTGGAGCCGGGCGAGGGCCAGGGCCCGCCGGTCGCGGTGGCCCAGCTGGCCGGCGTCACCTACCGCCTGCACCAGCAGCAGGCGCGCTGGGTGCTCGGCTCGAGTCCCACGCCGCCGCCGGTCGAAGCGGGCCCGAGCTCCCCGGCCCTCGCGGGCGTCCGGCTGACGAACGTCGCGAGCTCGGTCGGCCTCGACTTCCAGCAGGGCTCGTTCCGCTTCGGGATGTCGAACGACTACAAGGCGATGATGGGTGGCGGGGTCTGCTGGCTCGACTACGACAACGACGGCTGGCTCGACCTCTTCGCCGTCAACAACTACACAGACAACCAGTTCGCGGAGTGGTCGGATCGCGGCGGCGCACCGACCAGCGCGCTCTTCCACAACGTGCACGGCCGGTTCGTCAACGTGACGAAGTCGTCTCACGCAGGTCTGCCTACCCGCGGCGAGGGCTGTGTCGCGGCCGACCTCAACGGAGACGGTCGTACCGACCTCTTCGTCACGACGGCGACCGACGACGAACTGCTCTGGTCGAACGGCGACGGCACGTTCACCGAGGGCGCCCGCAAGGCGGGTGTCGTCTCCTTCGGCTGGCACGCCGGCGCCGCGGTCACGGACGTGAACGGGGACGGGCGACCGGACCTGTTCGTCTCCGGTTACACCAACCTGCAGGATCCAGTGCCCAACTCGATCAAGGGCTTCCCGTCGAACTTTGCGGGCGTCCGTGACGAGCTCTTCCTGAACGAGGGCAACCGCCATTTTCGGGAGGTCGGTGCGCAGGCCGGCCTCGATCCGAAGCCGTACGACCACAGCCTCGGAGCCGTCTTCCTCGACGTGAACGGCGACGGACGCCCGGATCTCTACGTCGCGAACGACGAGGATCCGAACAGGCTCTATCTGAACGAGCCTGAAGGGTCGCTCGGCTTCCGCTTCGTCGACGCCGCACGGTCGTACGG
>JALYLO010000425.1 GCA_030774175.1 Actinomycetota bacterium | reverse complement strand
GTCGAGGTGAATCGCCGCCTGCTCGGCGCCGACCGCGACTGCGACGAGGTCGCGATACCAGGCGCCGAGCTCCTCGAGCTGGGCGAGCAGTTCCTCCCGCTCGGCGCCCCGCGCGGCGCGCTTCAGGCGCTGCTCGAGCTCGCGCGCCGTCAGGTCGAGATCCTTGATCCGTGCTGCCTCGCTCTCGCCCGCCTCGGCGCCGCGAGCCTGCGCGCCTGCGACGAGGGCCGCAGCTGCACCGGAGGGATCGAACGCAGGGTCACGGTAGACGGCACGCGCCTGCTCGATCAGAAGCTCGCGCCGCGCGACCGAGCTTCCGTCGAGCAAACGCTCGAGCCGGTCGAGACGGCCGGCCGCGACCCGGGCGAGGGCCGCGCGACTTTGCTCGTCGAGCTGCGGCACCCGGGCGTCGACGCGCTCGCGGATCGCCCGCTCGGAGAGGCGGCTGAAGGGAACGTGCTGGCAGCGCGACCGCAGCGTCTCGGAAATCGGCCCCAGGTCGTCGGCGATCAGCACGATCACGGCGTACGCGGGCGGCTCTTCGAGGTCCTTCAGCAGCGCGTCGGCGGCGTCCTCGTTCATCAGGTGCGCCCGCTGGATCAGGTAGATGCGACGGTCGGCCTCGAACGGGCGCATGTGCAGGTCGCGCCGAAGCTCGCGGATCGCGTCGATGCGGATCATCTCGCCGAGGGCGTCGAGCTCGTACAGGTCGGGGTGGAACTCGCGCTCGGTGTGAAGCAGCGAGCGCGCGAACGCGCGGGCCACCTCACGCTTCCCTACGCCGGGAGGTCCGTGGAAGAGATAGGCGTGCGCCGGCCCCTCCCGCACGGCGGCGTCGAGCAGGCGCCCGGCCTCCGCGTGCTCAGAGAAGTGGGCGGACGTGCTCACGTACCTCCTCCGCGATCTCTTCGGCTGGACGATGGCCGTCGAGCGCGACGATCCGCTCGGTGTAGGTCGCCGCGAGCGACCGGAACGCCGCGTCGGCGCGCCGCATGAACTCCTCGGTCTCGCGCTCGATCCGGTCGCGATGCTCGCCGCCGCGTCGGCGCGCCTCGTCGGGATCGACGAGCACGAGGAACGTGCGCTTGGGCAGCAATCCCCCCGTCACGGCGAGATTGAGCTCGAGCACGCGCGCCTCCCCGAGCCCGCGCGCGATCCCCTGATAGGCGACCGACGAGTCGAGGTAGCGGTCGCAGACGACGTCCTCCCCGCGCTCGAGCGCCGGCCTGATCGCAAGCTCGACGTGCTCGGCCCGGGCCGCCGCAAAGAGCGCCGCCTCGGTCCAGGGCGAGAGCTCGTCCCCGTGCAGCACGAGGTCGCGCACCGCCTCTCCGACCGGCGTGCCACCCGGCTCCCGCGTCGTCAGCACGGTACGACCCTTGCGTCGGAGCCAGTCGGCGAGCAGCGCCGCCTGAGTGCTCTTGCCGGATCCGTCCAGCCCTTCGAAGGTGAGAAACATCGACGGCTAATCTACGGCCTCGATGCGGGCGGTCGTGACGGGGGGTGCGGGGTTCATCGGCTCGAACCTGGTGGACTCGCTGCTCGCCCGCGGCGACGAGGTCACGGTTGTCGACAACTTCGCCTCCGGCAAGCGCCGCAACCTGAGCCCGGGCGCAGCCCTGCTCGAGCACGACATCCGCGAGCCGTTTTCGGTCGACGCCGACGTGATCTTCCACCTGGCGGCCCAGGCCGACGTGCAGACCTCGATGAAGCGGCCCGAGTACGACGCGGCGGTCAACGTGGTCGGGACCGTGAACGTGCTGCAAGCCGCGCCCGGCGCCCAGGTGATCTTCGCGTCCTCCGGCGGTGCGGGCTACGGAGAGTGCGCGGAGCCGGCCGACGAAGGGGCGCCCTTCCTGCCGGAGTCGCCCTACGGGATCGCGAAGAAGTGCGGTGAGGAATACCTCGCGGGCTGGAACAGAATCCACGGGACATCGCACGTGTCGCTGCGCTTCGCGAACGTCTTCGGGCCACGGCAGGACGCGGGCCTCGAGGGCGGCGTCGTCGCGATCTTCCTGGAGCGGATGGCGCGCGGCGAGGAGACGCTGATCTTCGGTGACGGCACCCAGAGCCGCGACTTCGTGTATGTCGACGACGTCGTGGGGTCGCTGCTCACCGTGGTCGGCACGGGAGGCGGGCCCTTCAACGTCGGCACCGGCACCGACACGACGGTGAGCGAGTTGCACCGTGCCTGCGCGGCCGTCGCGGGGGTCACGGCGGAGCCGCGGCACGATGATGCGCGGCTCGGCGACATCCAGCGATCCGTGCTCGACGTGTCGCGGATCGAGCGCGAGCGGGGCTGGCGTGCGGAGGTTGCGCTCGAGGACGGCCTGCGCCGAACGTGGGCGTGGATGCAGGAAGCGCAAGCGCCGTAGCGAATTCGGGCAGCGCCTTGGACGCGCCGCTCACCGCCCCCGACGCGCTGATCCGCCCCTGGCGGACGGCGACCCTCGTCGCGACCATGGTGGCCGCGGTCGAGCTCATCCTGCTGCTCGGCGCAGGCGTGCTGCTCCTCGCCAAGCCACTCTCGCGCGCCGTGCAGCGGCACGCCGAAGCGGCGGCGTTCGCGCCCGCGAAGCAGCACGCGGCGCTCGCCCGGCAGGCCGTGGTCGGGCTGCCGAAGCTGGCGCGCAGCGAGACGGGCGTGTTCGTTCTGAACGGCAACGGCCGCTCCGGTGCTGCGGCCGGCGAGGCCCACAAGCTCTCGGCCTTCGGTTACCCCGTTCCCGGCACCGGCAACGCAAAGCGCTCGGACTATGCAACCACGGTCGTCATGTACCGGCGCGGCTATCACGCCGAGGCGATCCGCCTCGCGCGCGACCTGCACGTGAAGATCGTCGGGCCGCTCGACGGCCTGAAGCCGGCGGCACTACACGGCGGCCGGCTGGTGATCCTGCTCGGCGCCCGCTGATTAGCTTTAGCACCGTCCCTTCCCGGCGTTGACGAGGGCCCGGGCGCGACGGTAGTCGTCGCCGCCGATCGATGGAAGCGCCTTCTGGTCGAGCTCCGTGAACTTCTCGAGGTACGTGTAGGCGGTCTGGTAGCAATCGTTTTCGAGCGCGTATTCGCCGGCCGCAAGCCACGTCTCGGGATTGGCGGGCTGCCGGTGCACGGCCTGGACGTAATAGGCGAACGCGCGCTGCGGGTCCTTCCGCTCGTCTGCGGCGAACGCCTTCGCCCAGTCGGGCTCGACGAGGAACGGGTCGACGGAGTGCGCCCGGTCGGCGAGGGTCACCGCGCGGGCGGGTGACGCGCCGAGCGCCTCCCCCGCCCAGCGCTCGCCGAGCCACGGCAGCAGCAGCACGCCCCACGCGAGGAGCGCGACGCCCGCGGCGGCAAGCACGGCGAAGGGCGAGACGCGACGACTCTGCCCTCCGCCGGCGAGCGCGCCGGCGACGAGGAACGCGGGTGCGGAAACAGCGGCGAAGTCCCAGTCGACGTCCACGAGCCCGTGCACGAGGTAGGCGGGCAGGAGCAGCGCGAGCGCGAGCTCATGCCCGCGCGGCCGACGCCAGGCTGGACGCAGGAGCGCCGCGCACGCAAGCCCGAAGAGCAGCAGGCCGACGACGCCCACCTCGGTCAGGAACTGGAGCGGCAGGTTGTGCGGCTCGATCGTCTTGTCGAGATACGAGGCGCGGTAGCGCAGGTTCGTCAGCTCGAACGTGCCCGCGCCGGTTCCGGCGAGGCGATGCTGCTCCCAGCCGTGCAGCGCCTGGCGCCACCAGACGAAGCGGAAGTTCGAGCTCGCGGAGCCGAGCCGCTGTGGGCCCTGGCCGACCGCGCTCGAACCGGTCTTCAGCACCCCGACCGCGACGACAGCGGCGAGCGCGAGCGCTCCGAGCGCGAACAAGCCCCGGCGCACGCCGGCGGTCAGCCGGGGCCTCGGCGCGCGCACGAGCAGGGCGGCGCCGGCCGCTCCAGCGAGCAAGAGCGCCCCGAAGACCAACCCGTCCCTCCAGCGCGTCGCGGACGACTGCCCGTCGCTCGTCACACCGGGAAGGGCGAAGGCGATGCCGACCACGACGGCTGCGGGTAGGGCGGCCGCGACGAGTGTCGCCGCGCCCTCCGCGCGGTCGTCGCTCAGGGCGAACCACGCGCCGACGACGAGAAACGCTGTCGCGATCCCGCCGCGCGAGTAGGTCAGAACGAGCGCGACGATCCAGACGTACGCGAGCAGCGTCCCCGAGACCCCCCGGCGCCAGAGCGCGAGCGGCAGCGCAAAGGCCGCGACGAGCGCCAGCTGGTTCCAGAGGCCGACGGGGCCGCGCAGCCGCCCGGCGCGCGCGTAGTCGGGATAGAAAACCGGGAGCACCTTGCCGGCGAGCGCCCAAACCGCGACCGTCCCGAGGAGCGCCGCGAGGCCGAGCGCAAGCTCGCGACGCCGCCCGCCCAGCCAGAGGCCGACCACGGCGAAGAGGAGGTAGACGAGCCCGCGGTCGGCGTAGTCCCAGGAGCGGTCGCGGAGCGTCGACCACGAGATCGAGAGCGCAAGCCACGCGACGAGCGCGACGAGCGGCAGCAGCATCGGCCACCCCTGCGGCACTCCTCGCACGGCGAGGAACGCGACGATGACGACGAGGGCACCGCCGCCGAGCCAGGGGAGAGAGCTGTTCTGAGCGGCGCCTCCGAAAAAGAGCGCGCCGCCAACGAGGAGGAGAGCGGGCGCGACGAGGGGCAGTTCCCTGATCGCCCGCATCCTGGGGCGAAGCTACCATCCGCCGCCGCTGCATCGTTCGGGTCGTGGCGCGGTTTGACGGAACCCTCAAGAACGGCTTACTTCTAAGCCGTGAATCGAGGTAGCTACGCTACGACCCGTGCCCGGAAGGCGGCGAGCGCTCACAAAAGCCTTACAGCGACGCCTTAGCGTCGTGAGCAGCATCCCGGGTATCCGCCGTCAACCGCCCCTCGCTCGAGCCAGGTGACCCTCATGGCCAAGGCGCTCCTCGCTACCGCGCTCCTTGCCGTCGCACTCGTTGGCGTCGCGGCACGGCCCGCCGCCGCGGCCACGCCGTGCTGGAAGGCGCTCCTGAACGACTGGTACGACGGCCGCATCGACCAGACGTACCCGAGCCGCTGCTACACGCAGGCGATCGCCCATCTCCCGTCCGACGTCCAGACGTACTCGAGCGCGCGCGAGGACATCCTGCGCGCACTCCAGAGCGCCAAGGCGCGCACCCGGAAGGCCGGGCACGTGCCCGGGCCGAACACGCTCGTCCCGCCCGCGCTCATCCCGCCCGCGCCAGGCGGCGGAAGTAACCGGCAGAAGGGCCTCGCAAACGTGGCCGACAAGCTGAACCCGGGCAGCGCCTCCTCGCTCCCGGTGCCCCTCCTCGTCCTCGGCGCCCTCGCGCTCCTGCTCGTCGCCGCGGGCGGCGCCGGGCTCGTGATCAAGCGCCTGCGGGCCCGGCGGCCCGGGCCCTAAAGCCCGCACCGCGCCGTTTTGGCGGGGGCTCCGTCACGTCGTCTCCCGGGAACTGTCCGTGAGCTCACATCCGGACGCCGAAACGAGAACCTGGTGGACCGATACAATGAGGCCAGTTTTTGGCTCAAACAGAGCGTTTGATGCGCCACTTTCATCGCGCGTCGTCCGACGCTCGTCTTAGGTTGACCGGTCCCCCACTGAGCCGAACTAAAGGCCGCATCGAAAGCGTCGAAGCGGCAGGAGGAGAAGACTTACATGGCGTCGCTCGAGCAGGAGAACACAGTCAAGATCCACCCCGACGAGCTCGTGAACCACGTCGTCGACGAAGACGCCACCCTCGCGGTCCGCCGTCGCTTCACGATCGAGGGACGCGACCCGTTCGACGAGATCGAGTGGGAGATCCGCGACGCATTCATCCCCGGCAAGAACGGGCCGACCTTCGAGCAGAAGGACATCGAGTTCCCGAAGTTCTGGACGCAGACCGCGACGAACATCGTCGCGCAGAAGTACTTCCGCGGCCGCATGACGAGCCCCGAGCGCGAGCGCTCGGTGAAGACGATGATCGGGCGCATCGTCGACACTGTCGGCGCGTGGGGCCGCGACGGCGGGTACTTCGCCTCCGACGAGGAGGCGCAGATGTTCGAGGACGAGCTGAAGGCGATCCTCGTCAACCAGCTCGCCGCCTTCAACTCGCCGGTCTGGTTCAACGTCGGGTTCGAGGAGAAGCCGCAGTGCTCGGCGTGCATGCCCTACCACCAGATGGTCTCGACACCCGACGGGATGGTGCCGATCGGTCAGCTGGTCGAAGAGGACGCCGTCGGATGCGAGGTCTACGACGCGCACGGCATCACCCGCATCGTCGCGGCGAAGCACAACGGCCGCAAGCCGGTCTTCCGCGTTTCGCTCGGGAACGGTCAGTGGATCGAGGCGACCGGCGACCACGTCGTCAAGGCCGTGCACGACCGCCGCACCGCGCCGCAGTGGCTCCGCGTCGACCCGCTCCGCCCCGGGATGCGCATGCATCTGCATCCGC
>JALYLO010000424.1 GCA_030774175.1 Actinomycetota bacterium | reverse complement strand
ATCTGCGTCACGCATCCGAGCTGGACATCCTCGACCTCGGCGGGGTCGAGATCCTGCCGCTCGACCAGGGCGTTCAGCACCTGCGCCGCGAGCTCGTCGCCGCGCACCTTCGAGAGCGCGCCGTTCCGCCGGCCGATCGGCGAGCGGACGGCGTCGATGATTAGCGCGTCCGTCATCCCGCCACAGAGTAAAGACGCCAGGTACCCGGCACGCCCTTCAGCTCGTGCTCGCCCCGCTCGCCGAACTCGAGGCCGGAGCCTGCGACGAGGTCCTTGACCGTTTGTGAGACGAGCACTTCCCCGGGGCCCGCCTGCGTGGCGACCCGCGCGCCAATCGAGACGGCGATGCCGGCGACCTTGTCATCGTGCACCTCACACTCTCCCGTATGCACGCCCGCGCGCACCTCCAGCCCGAGGTCGCGAACGGAGCCGACCACTGACTGAGCGCAGCGGATCGCGCGTGCAGGCCCGTCGAACGTGGCGAAGAACCCATCGCCGGCGGTGTCCTTCTCATCGCCGCGAAAGCGCGACAGCTCCCGCCGTACCAGGACGTGGTGCCTGTCGAGGAGGTCGCGCCAGGCACGATCTCCAAGCTCGGCAGCGCGCGACGTGGAGCCGACGATGTCCGTGAAGAGCAATGTCGCGAGAACCGTGTCGGGCACGTCCGGCACCGCCTCACCAGCGACGAAGCGTTCGACCTCGTCGGGGAGCTCCGGCGAGAGAAAGATCCCCCACGGGTCAGCTCCGGAGATCCGCAACGCGCGCGCCCCCGGGATGCGTCGCGCAACGTCGACAGCCAACTGCTCGTAGAAGCACTCGCGGTACAAGATGAGTGTCGGCACCCGCACCGCCGGAAGCACATCACTGAGGTCCGTGTCGATCCACGCCCGATTCAGAGCTTGTGCCACGGCAGGGCTCGCGCCGACTCGGAGCCAGTTCGCGAACCAGAGTCGTTCCTCTTCGTTTCCGAAGAGGGTAGGCGAGTTCCATTGCAGCAACTGGTCGCAGTACCCTTGCGTTCCCCACCCCGCACGGAGCTCGGCGAGCATCGCGTCAGATCCTTCCTTCTCGCTCTCGGGAAACTGCACCATGGGATGGAAGAGAGCGATCGCGCGAGTGCGCGCGGGATAGGTCGCCGCGTAGAGCGCCGCCATCGAGCAGCCGTCGTGCGAGCCCAGTAGGACGGCGCTCGAGGAGCCGACCGCGTCGAGAACGGCGCGGACGTCGTCCATTCTCGTCTCGAGCGCGGGGTACTGACCACCGAGGTCGGAGAGCCCGGTTCCCCGTTTGTCGAACAGGATCAGGCGAAACGACTGCGCGAGCCGGTCATAGAACCGCCGCCAGTGCCTCGATTCCCAGCCGTAGACGAGGTTCGAGACGTAGTCGGGGATGTAGACGAGATCGATCTCGCCGTCGCCGACGACCTGGTAGGCGATCGAGATTCCGCCGCTGCGTGTGTAGCGGATGTCCGGGTCCACGACGACAGTTTCCTAGACTTCGGTCGTGGAGACAACGGCGCTCGCGCGCAGGCTGTACATCGACGGCGAGTGGATCGAGACCGGCGACTGGCTCGACGTCCGCTCCCCCTACTCCGGCGATGTCGTCGGCCGAGTGGCGAAGGGCGGCGCGCCTGAGACGAAGCGTGCGATCGACGCAGCCGAGCAGGCGATGCGCGAGCCGCTACCCGCTCACAAGCGCGCCGAGATCCTCGTCAAGGTCGCGGGGCTGCTCGGCCGCCGCCACGACGAGGTGGCTCGGCTGATCTCCGACGAAGCCGGCAAGCCGATGAAGGCGGCACGCGTGGAGGCGAAGCGCGCGATGTCTACTTACACGTTCGCTGCGGTCGAGGCGCGCAAGCTAGCGGGCGAGATGGTGCCGATGGACGCCGGGCAGGCGGGCGAGGGCAAGCTCGCGTTCACGCTGCGCGTGCCGCGCGGGATCGTCGGCGCGATCACGCCGTTCAACTTCCCGTGCAACCTCGTCGCGCACAAGCTCGCGCCCTCGCTTGCCGCCGGCTGCGCCGTCGTGCTGAAACCCGCTTCGGCGACGCCGCTCTCGTCCCTGCTGCTGGCGGAGCTGATGGAGGAGGCCGGGCTGCCTGCGGGCTGGCTCAACGTCGTCGTGGGCTCCTCCTCCGAGATCGGCGACG
>JALYLO010000423.1 GCA_030774175.1 Actinomycetota bacterium | reverse complement strand
GCTCGGGTGAGCCGGCGTAGGGCACGACCCGGATGGTAGACGGCTGGCAGGGCCGCTCGCCGGCCGCCGACCGCCGACCGAGCGTACGAGCCGCGCGGCTACGATGCGCGGTCGTGTTCGACAGCCTTTCCGACAAGCTCCAGGGTGCCCTCGGCGACCTTCGCAAGAAAGGGAAGCTCGACGAGGAGGCGATCTCGCGCGCCATGCGCGAGATCCGTCTCGCGCTGCTCGAGGCCGACGTCAACTTCACCGTCGTCCGCGACTTCGTCGCGCGGGTGCGCGAGCGCGCGCTCGGCGAGGAGGTGCTGAAGAGCCTCACCCCCGGCCAGCAGGTCGTGAAGGTCGTCCACGACGAGCTGACCGAGCTGATGGGCGCCGGTTCGTCCGGTCTCGCGTTCGGGAAGTTCACAGTCGTCCTGCTCGCCGGCCTCCAGGGGTCGGGCAAGACGACGACCGCCGTGAAGCTCGCGCTGCACCTCCGCCGGGAAGGCCGGAAGCCCGGCCTCGTCGCTGCCGACCTGCAGCGCCCGGCCGCGATCGACCAGCTCGAGCAGCTCGGCAAGCAGATCGACGTGCCGGTCTTCCGGACTGAAACGACGGACCCCGTCGAGGCGACGCGCAGCGGGCTCGAGCGTGCGCGCTCGGCGGGGCTCGACACCGTGATCGTCGACACCGCCGGCCGGCTCCAGATCGACGAGGGGCTGATGGACGAGCTGTCGCGCGTGCGCGACGAGGCGAAGCCGCTCAACGTGTTGCTCGTCGTGGACGCGATGACGGGCCAGGAGGCGGTGAACGTCGCCCAGGCCTTCGACGAGCGCATCGCCTTCGACGGTGTGATCCTCACGAAGCTCGACGGCGACGCACGCGGCGGCGCGGCCCTCAGCGTCAAGGCGGTGACCGGCAAGCCGATCAAGTTCGCGTCGACGGGCGAGAAGCTCGACGCACTCGAGGTCTTCCACCCGGACCGGATGGCGTCCCGGATCCTCGGGATGGGCGACGTGCTGACGCTGATCGAGCGGGCCGAGGCAGCGGTCGCCGAAGACGAGCAGGCCGAGCTGGAGAAGCGCATGCGCTCCGGTCGGTTCACCTTCGACGACTTTCTCAAGACGTACAAGATGTTGCGGCGAATGGGGCCGCTGCAGGGGATCTTGAAGATGATCCCCGGGCTCGGCTCGCAGCTCGGGGACCTCGAGGTCGACGAGCAGCAGATGGGGCGGGTCGAGGCGATCGTGCTCTCGATGACCCCGGGCGAACGGCGCACGCCGCACCTGATCGACGGCAAGCGCAGAATCAGGATCGCGAAGGGCTCCGGTGCGTCCGTCGAGCAGGTGAACCAGCTGCTCGAGGCTCGCAAGCTGATGGAGAAGATGATGAAGCAGATGGGACGGGGGAAGATGCCGGCCCTCCCGAACCAGCAGGCGCCCGGCTCCCCTTCCGCGACGCGGAAGTCGGGGACGAAGCGCAAGAAAAAGAAGGCCGGACGGAGGTAAAGGAAACCGATGGCTGTGAAGCTGAGGCTCACGCGCGTGGGCTCCAAGAAGAATCCGATCTACCGCGTCGTCGCCGCGGACTCGCGAGCGCCGCGCGATGGCAGGTTCCTCGAGATCGTCGGGCGCTACAACCCGCAGACGGACCCGTCGACGATCGACCTCGACGAGGCCAAGGTGAAGGGCTGGCTCGGCAAGGGCGCGCAGCCCACGGAGGCGGTCGCGAAGCTGATCAAGATCAGCGGAATCGAAAATTGACGCGCACTTCTGCAGGGAACGCGGGGCTACATCACAGGAGGGCGCGATAATGGCGGAGCTGCTCGCGTACCTCGCGCGCGAGCTCGTCGACGATCCCGACGCGGTGCGTGTGGACACGGAGGAGCGCGACGATGCCCTCGTCCTCGTTCTGCACGTCGCGGCCGACGACGTCGGCAAGGTGATCGGCCGCCAGGGCAGGATCGCGCGCGCGCTGCGCACGCTCGTGCGCGCGAGCGCTGCACGCGAGGGACGTCGCGTGCTCGTCGAGATCGCCGATCCGGAGTAGATGCGCGTCGCCGCGCTGTATGACGTCCACGCGATGCCGTGGGCGCTCGAGGCGGTTCTGGCCAACCTCGACGCGGACACCATCGTGTTCGGCGGCGACTTCCTCGGCGGGCCGTGTCCGCGCGAGACGCTCGAGCTCGTGCGCTCGGTCGACGCGACGCTGATCCGCGGCAATGTCGAACGCGAGGTCGCCGGGTGGGACAAGTCGCTCTTGGAGCCGCGCGATGTCGAGTGGCTCTCAGCGCTCCAGATGACGGCTGAGCTCGACGGCGTTCTCTACTGCCACGCCACCCCGACGAGCGACCTTCCGGCCACGACGGCGGTCACCGCCGACGACATGATCGCGCGCATGTTCCAGGGCGTCAAAGGTCTCGTCGTGATCGGCCACACGCACCACCAATTCGATCGTCGTGTCGGCGAGCTGCGCGTCGTCAATGCCGGTTCGATCGGCATGCCGTACGAGGGCGACGTCGCGGCGTACTGGGCGCTCGTCGAGGACGGAGAGCCGCGGCTCATGCGCACGCCCATCGACATCGAGCGCGCGGTGCGCGAGATCCGCGCGAGCGGTTGGCCCGGCGGCGAGGCATTCATCGCGGAGAACCTGCTGGTCGCAGTTACGCGCGAGGAGGCCATTGAGACCATGGAGTCGCTCCCGCGATGAACGTCGTGATCGGCCGCGTCGGCCGTCCGCACGGGATCGACGGTGCGTTCTTCGTCGAACAGCCATCGGACGACGGCGGCTGGTGGAAGGTCGGCGCGCGGTTCCTCGCCGGCGGGCAGGAGGCGGAGGTCGTCGCCGCGCGGCGCTCGTCCGGCCGGCCCGTGGTGAAGCTCGATCGTCACGTCGAGCGTGGGGTGCTGCTCGAGGTCGAGCGCGATAAGCTGCCGCCCACCGAGGACGATGAGTACTACGCCTTTCAGCTCCTCGGGCTCGACGTAGTGGAGGAGAACGGTCGCGCGCTCGGAACCGTCAAGCTCGTGACGCCGGGTGTCGCCAATGACGTGCTCGAGCTCGACACCGGCGTCCTGCTTCCGATGGTGGAGGACTGCATCCTGACGATCGATCTCGACACGCAGCGCATCACTGTCGCAGAAGGGTTCGCGGGCTGATGCAGCTCGATGTGTTCACCCTGGTGCCCCACGCCTTCGCGTGGCTGACCGAACAGCGCCCCGTGTCGACCGTGCTGGGCGGCGAGCTCGACCTGCGGCTCTTCTCTTATCGCGAGACGACACCGCTTCGGAACGGACAGGTCGACGACGCACCCTACGGCGGCGGAGCAGGGATGGTCCTGCGCGTCGACGTCGTCGCCGCCGCACTCGAAGCTGCCTACGGAGGAGCGCCCGCCCATCGCGTCGTCGCGCTCTCGCCGCAGGGGCGGCAGCTGACGCAGGCGATCGTCGAGGAGCTTGCAGCCCTTGAGCGCGTGACGCTGCTTTCGGCGCGGTTCGAGGGCTTCGACGAGCGGATCGTCCAGCACCTGGCGACGGATTCGCTCTCGATCGGCCCGTACGTCCTCTCGAACGGCGATCTGCCCGCGATGGTGCTCGTCGACGCGATCGCACGCCGCCTGCCGGGAGCACTCAGCGATGGCTCGGGCGAGCTCGAGTCGTTCTCGGACGAGCTCGGTGGCGGACTTGAGTACCCTCACTACACGCGGCCGGCTGAATACCGCGGCTGGCGGGTCCCGGACGTGCTGCTGTCAGGCGATCACGCACGCATCGAAACCTGGCGGAAGGAGCACGTGCGTTGAGAAACCCCATCGACCACCTCACCGAGGGCCTGCCGCACGGCTGGCGCGTGACGATCGACTGGCTCGTGACGATCGTCGGCGCGATCGCGATCGTGCTCGCGATCAAGGCGTGGGTCGTGAACCCTTACCGCATCCCGTCGAGCTCGATGGAGCCGACGCTGCATTGCGCGAAGCCGGGCTCGGAATGCGAGGCACGGTTCTCCGACCGGGTGCTCGCGTGCCGGTTTTGCTACCGCTTCTGGGCCCCGAAGCGCGGCGACATCGTCGTCTTCCACACGCCGCCGCTCGCGTCGGTGCGCTGCGGCGCGGGCGGCACGTTCGTGAAGCGCCTGATCGGGCTCCCGGGTGACACCTGGGAGGAGCGGGCGGGCTACGTCTATATCGACGGAAAACGACTGACGGAGCCGTATATCAAGCCTGCTCGCCGCGACGCGCGGACGGTGCCGGCCAAGAAGATCAGGCCGGGGCAGTTCTTCATGATGGGCGACAATCGCGTCTCCTCGTGCGATTCGCGCGCGTGGGGCACCGTCCCGCGCGCGAACCTGATCGGCAAGGTCTTCGCGACCTACTGGCCCCCGGCCCGGATCTCCATCCGGTAGCGGCGCTGCCCGAGGCGGCTTTCGCTACCATTCCGCCCGGCCTCGGCCCCTTTTCACATGAGCACAACGATCCAGGACATCGAGCGCCGTCAGCTGCGCGAGGTCCCGCGCTTCAAGGCGGGCGACACCGTGCGGGTGCACTTCCGCGTGATCGAGGGCACACGCGAGCGGATCCAGGTCTTCGAAGGGCTGGTGCTCAAGCGGCAGGGCGCCGGCTCCCGCGAGACGTTCACCGTTCGCAAGAACTCCTTCGGCGTCGGCGTGGAGCGGACGTTCCCGCTGCACTCGCCGAAGATCGACAAGATCGAGGTTCAGGCGATCGGCGACGTGAACCGCGCGAAGCTCTACTACCTGCGCGGCAAGGTCGGCAAGAAGGCTCGCGTGCGCGAGCTGCGTCAGGGCTAGACAAGCCTCTCGCGCGAGTCCGCAACTTCTTCGCAAACTCCGCCCGATCCGGGCCGGCGCGCGCCGCAGGCAGGGCTATTCTCGACCGATGCCTCCGAAGCGGCGCCCGACCGGACACAAGCTGCTGCGGTTCGACCGCAAGCTGGGCGCCCGGCTCGTCGCGGGTGCGGATGAGGCAGGCCGTGGGCCGCTCGCGGGGCCGCTCGTCGTCGCCGGCGTGCTCCTCGACTACGACTGCCTGCGCGACCACCGGGTCCGGCCGCTCGCGCTGCTGAACGACTCGAAACAGGTCGACCCCGTCAGGCGCGAGGAGCTGTACCGCGCGGTCATCTCGTGCGCCGAGGTCGTGTCGGTTCGCGTGTTCCCCCCCGGGGTGATCGACCGCGACGGCCTGCACAACTGCAATCTGCGTGGGTTGCGCGAGGCGCTCTGGGCGTGCCAGCCGGCGGACTGCTCCCTCGTCGACGGATTCAGGCTCGGGCCGACCGCGCCGACCCACCGGGCGGTCGTCGACGGCGACACGAAGAGCGCGGCGATCGCCGCCGCGTCGATCGTCGCCAAGGTGACGCGCGACCGGTACATGAAGGCCGCGGACGCGCTCTATCCGGGTTACGGGTTCGCCTCGCACGTCGGCTACATCACGCCCGCCCACACGCGCATCGTGCGCGAGCGGGGACCGTGCGAGATCCACCGGCGCTCGTTCCAGGCGCTCGCCTATCTCACCGAGGATGAGGTCGCGCTCCTCGCCGCCTCGTAGCAAGCCGCCGCCGCGGAACGCGGCCGAGCGGCGCGCGGCGCGCTGGTACAGGCTGCACGGCTATCGCATCCTGGACACGAACTGCTGGGTCGCGGGCAACGAGCTCGACATCGTCGCGCGGCGCGGCTCGACGCTCGTCTTCTGCGAGGTGAAGTCGAAGACGGGCACCGCTTTCGGCGACCCGCTCGAGATGGTGACCGCCGAGAAGGCGCGCCGCGTGCGTCGTGCCGCGGAGGCCTGGCTCGCACTCCACCACGAGTCGCGCGAGCTCGGGGTCCGCTTCGACGTGATCGCCGACCACGCGGGCCGCCTCGAGCACGTCCCGGACGCGTTCTAGTCGCTCAAACGGCCGGCCAGCGTTGCGCCCCGAGGTCGCGCGAGATCGATCGGGCTGCCTCGCCGACGGCGGAGGCCACGGCCGCCTCGCGCGCCCGTCCGTGCAGACGTTCGGTTGGGCCGACGACGCCGATTCCCCCGACGACCTTGCCGAGGCGCGCGAAGATCGGCGCGGCCATCCCCACCTCGCCGAGCACCGCTTCCTCGCGCTCGACGGCATAGCCGCGCTCGCGGACCAGGTCGAGCTCTCGCCCGAGAGCCGCCGTCGTCGAGATCGTGCGTCCTGTGAGCTTCGGGAGGCCGGCTGTGAGCACGTCCTGACGTTCCGGCTCCGCGAGGTAGGCGAGCACCGACTTGCCGAGGGCGGTCGCATGCATCGGCAGCATCGCGCCCACCTCGAGGATTTGCAGCGAGGAGTCGGGCCGGAAGACATGGTGGACGATGAGGACGCCGTCGCCGTGTGGGACGCCGACGCGAACGGCCTCGCCCGTCCGGGTCGAGAGGAGCTCCGACCAGGCGAGCGACCGCGTCCGCAGCTCGCTGAGGTCGAGGTAGCGGTTCGAAAGCTGGAGCAACTGCGGGCCGAGTTGGTACTTGTCGCTGTCGGGATCCTGCTCGACGAGGCCGTGATCGTGCAGGGTCCGGAGCAGCCCGTGGACGGTGCCCTTGGCCAGCCCGAGCCGTTCGGAGAGCTCGCTCACGCCGAGCCTGCCCGAGCCCGACGCGAGCGCCCGGAGGATGCGGGCGGCGCGGTCGACGGATTGAATCATCGAGCCAGCATTGTCGAATGGTGTTCGATAATGTAGAATGAGAGCAAATGGCGACCGGGAATGGAAGCGGGGTCGTGGGGCTGGTGATTGTCTCGCATAGCGCGGCGATCGCGAGCGGGCTCGCCGAGCTCGTGGCGCAGGTGGCCGGCCCGGACGTGCCGATCGTAACCGCGGGTGGCGGCCCCGACGGGATTCTTGGCACCGACGGAGCGCGCGTATTCGCGGCGATGCGCCAGGCCGATGTCGGTGCGGGCGCCGTCGTCCTCGTCGACCTGGGCAGCTCCGTCTTGTCGGTCAAGGCGGCGCTCGCCGAGTTGCCCGCCGACGAGGCCCTCAGCTTCGTGCTCGCCGACGCGCCGCTCGTCGAAGGCGCGGTCGCCGCAGGTGTCACCGCGTCGACGGGGGCGTCCCTCGTCGAGGTGGCTCGTGCGGCGGAGGAGGCCCGTGGCGTCGCGAAGCTCTGAGCTGACCCTCGTCCGTCTGCCGGACTCGGTCGCGCTGCATGCCCGCCCGGCGGGCGCCCTCGTTCGGGCGGCCGCCGCGTTCGGTGCGACGATCGAGGTGCGTGCCAACGGCCGGCAGGCAAATGCGAAGAGCATCCTGGAGATCCTCGGGCTTGGCGCAGACGGCGGCACGGAGCTCGCGATCTCGGCCTCAGGCGACGACGCCGCCGTGGCGGTCGCGCAGCTGGCGCAGCTCGTCACCGGGCTCTCCTGAGCGCCTGACCGCGTCGCGAATCGCATCGAGGCGCGTGGGGGAGACGCTCAGCTCGTCAACGCCGAGACCGACGAGCAGCGCCGTCAGCTCCGGTTCGCCCGCCGCCTCGCCGCAAACCTCGACGGTGATCCCGACGGCGTGCGCCGACTCGACGGTGCGGCGCATGAGCTCGACCACCGCAGGATCGGCGACACGAAGCGGCGAAGCTTCCGGCTGGTCGCGATCGAGGCCGAGCGTCGTTGCGACGAGATCGTTCGTTCCGATCGAGAAGAAATCTGCAAGAAGAGCGAGCTCGTGCGAGCGCTTTGCGCCCGCCGGCGTCTCGATCATCGCACCGAGCTGTGGCGGCGGTCGATCGCTCGCGATCACGCGGCGGAGCAGCCGGCGGGCGGCGAGGAGCTGCTCCGGTGACTCGACGAGCGGCAGCATGATCCGCAATTGCGTGCCTGCGCCTGCTTGCACGATCGCCGCCAGCTGCGCTTCGAGCGCGTCCTCGTGCTCGAGCATCAGCGCGATCCCGCGACCGCCGTGGCCGCGGAGGAAAACGGGCGTCTTGTCGGCGCCGAAGTCGAGGGTACGGACCGTGGCGATGCGATCGAGGAGTGGCTCGAGCGTCGGCGCGAGCGCGGCGACGTGCTGCTCCACGCTGGGCCAGCCGGTGGCGTCGAGGAATGCGAGCTCGGTTCGCACGAGCCCCACGCCTTCGGCGCCACGCTGCAGCGCGGCCGTGACCTCTGCCCGGCTGCTCGCGTTCGCAAGCAGCCGAATCCTCTTGCCCGAGGCCGTGACGCACGCTCGGTCACGGCCCGCGGCGAGCCGCACCTGCTCGGCCGCCTGCTCGGCGATGGCCTCGCGGAATCGCGCGAGCGTCGCCCGGCCGGGGCGGAACACCATGGCTCCCGCGGTGCCGTCCACGATGAGTTCGTCTCCGTTTTCGGCACTCAATATGTCGCCGCCGAGTGCGGCAACCATCGGCACGCCGAGCGAGCGCGCCATGATCGAGGCGTGCGAGGTGGCTGAGCCTTCGGCGAGGGCAATGGCAAGCACGAGTCCTTCCTCGAGCCGCAGATCGACGAGCTCTGCGGGGCCGAGCTCGGGTGCGACGACAATCGACGGTCGCGAGGGAGGCTCGGCGGCAACCTCGCCCGAGAGCGCCCAGATCGCGCGCCGTCCGAGCTCGCGCACGTCGGCGGCTCGCCCGGCGAGCAGAGGATCGTCGAGTGCTGCGAGAAGGTCGGCTCGTCGCTCGGTCGCGGATCGAAGCGCCGCAGCGGCCGGTCGCTCGCGGGCGAGCGTCTCGACCTCGGAGCGAAGCGACGGGTCCTCGGCCATCAGGCAGTTCGCCGCGATGATCTCCGCGTCGGTCTCGCGTCCCTGGGCCGCGAGCCGGGCGGCCGTGCGCCCGAGTTCAGCGGCCACTCGCTCGAGTGCCGCGAGGGCTGCCTCGGGGCCCTCGGCGGCCGGATCGGCGGCCGATTGAACGAGGACGAAGGCAGGGCCGATCGCGACCCCGCCGGAGACGGCGAGGCCGTGCAGGGCGCGTTCGCTCATGACGACACCGCGACCGCCTGCTCGAGCGCACGCAGGATCAGGACCGTCGATGTGGCGCCGGGATCCTGATGCCCGATGCTCCGCTCGCCGAGATAGGAGGCGCGGCCCTTCGTCGCGCGAAGCGGCACCGTCGACTGCATGCCAGCTTCCGCCGCCTCGCGGGCGGCCGCAACGGCCTCGCCCGCAGTCGACCCTGCATCGATCCGCTCTCGAAGCACGCGCACGGCCGGCTCGAGGGCGTCGACCATCGTCTTGTCGCCGGGACTCGCTGCTCCCAGCTCGACCACACCGTCCAGCGCCGCCTGGAACGCGAGGGCGAGCGCTGCGCCGTCGAACTCCGCGCCGTCGCCGATCGAGCGGCCGGCCCGCCGCAGGGCGGTGCCCCACAGCGGGCCGCTTGCGCCGCCGACCTTCGAGACGAGCGTCGAGCCCGCCGTGACGAGGATCCGTCCCGGTGGG
>JALYLO010000422.1 GCA_030774175.1 Actinomycetota bacterium | reverse complement strand
TGCCCGATGTGCGGCTCGCCACTCGGGTACGGAAGCATCTCGAGCACGTAGGACGTGGGCCGCCCGTCGTCGACTTCGCCCGCCTCCCAGGTGCGCTCGTCGGCCCAGACGCGCTGCCAGCGCGGCTCGATCTGCTTGGGGTCGTAACGGTCTTCCATCGCGGCGGCGAAGGATAGAGCGAGGGCCGCCGCGTTCCCGAGGTGGCAAACCGGTCGGGTGCGCATCCCGTCGACGGACGACGATGGCCGCGGCGGCTTCCGGACGATCGCGGAGCTCTCGCGCGGAGGCGGGCTCACGCGGACTCGTCACGTGCCATGGCCCGGGGCGCCGAAGGCGCTAACCTGCCGCACAGATGACCGCGAGCGAGGCGTTCGACGCACAGCGCGGTCGCGCGGCAGGGCAGCGAGAACCGGGGCTGCGGCCGGACGAGGCGCCGGAACCCACGGTGCGCACCGAGGGCCCGACCCTGGGTCAGCTGCGCGAGCTGGTGATCCACCTCGCCCGGCGGGAGGTCTCGGCCACGCACCGCGACACGTTGCTGGGCTGGGCCTGGCCACTCGTGCGCCAGCTCGTCCAGCTCGCGGTGCTGGTCTTCGTGTTCTCGAAGGTGCTCGACCTGCAAATCAAGGACTACCCGGTCTTCGTCTTCAGCGGCCTGATCGCGTGGAACTGGTTCGTCGCCGGCCTCGGGGGCGCCACGCGGTCGCTGCTGGGCAACCGTCACCTCGTCTTTCAGCCTCGGCTTCCGACCGTGGTCGTCCCGATCGTCGCCGTCGCCGTCCCTCTCGTCGACGTCGCCATCGCACTGCCGGTTCTCATCGTGATGCTGATCGTCAACGGTGACCTGCACGCCACGATCCCGCTGCTCGTGCCGCTGCTCGCGGTCCAGCTCGTCCTGCTGGCCGGCCTGGCGTGGATCACGGCGGCCGCCAGCGTGTACCTGCGCGACGTGCCGAACGCGGTCGGCCTGCTGCTGCTGCTGATGTTCTACATCACGCCGGTGTACTTCTCGCTCGGCAAGGTCCCGCCACAGTACGCGTCGCTGCTCGAGGTCAACCCGATGGCCACGTTGCTCGAGAGTTATCGTGCCGTGCTGCTCGGCGATCCGTTCCCCGGTGTCTTGCGCTTCGGCATCACGGTCGCGGTGAGCATCGCCCTGGCGGGCGCCGGCCTGATCCTGTTCCGGCGGCTGGAGCCCGGCTTCGTGGACGAGCTATGAACGACGTGATCGCCGTCGATCGGGTCTGGAAGGCCTACCCGCGCTGGACGCCCGGCTCGCGCACGCTCAAGGGCGTGCTCAGTCGCCGCGTGCCGACGCTGATGCGCTTCGGCGAGCAGCGTTGGGCCCTGCGTGACGTGTCGTTCGCGCTGCCGCCTGGTCGGTCGGTGGGACTGATCGGCCACAACGGGGCCGGCAAGTCGACGCTGCTGCGCCTCATTGCGGGTCTCGGGCGCCCGACGCGCGGGCGAATCGACATCGGGGGCGACACCGCGGCGGTGCTGAGCCTCGGCGATGCCGTCGACCTCTCGCTCACCGGCCGCGAGAACGCCGTGACCGCCGGGGTGATCGCCGGCCTGCGCGAGGCGCGTGCGCGCGCGCTCATCCCCGCGATCCTCGAGTTCGCCGAGCTCGAGGAATACGCCGACACGCCGGTGCGGGCCTACAGCGAGGGGATGAAGCTGCGGCTCGCCTTCGGCGTCGTCGCACAGCAGCGCCCGGATGTGCTGCTGCTCGACGAGGTCATCGCGGTCGGCGACATGCGTTTTCAGGCCAAGTGCCTGGAGCGCATCCGCGAGATGCGGGCGGCCGGCACGAGCGTGGTCTTCGCCTCCCACAGCCTCGAGCACGTGGCCTCGGAGTGCGACGAGGCGATCTGGTTGCACGGCGGCGCGCTGCGCGCGCAGGGCGACGTCGAGACGGTCGTGGCCCAGTACCGCGAGGCGATGCTCTCCAGCACGGTGCAGCGCACGCCGGCGCCCACGCCCGGGAAGGACGGGCCCGGCGATCTCGAACTGCGGCGCAACCGCCTCGGCAGCCAGGAGCTGACCATCGACGCGGTCACGCTCGCCGGGGCCGACGGACGGCCGGTCGCCGAGATCGCGAGCGGCGGCGCGCTCGACGTGACCCTCGTCGTACGCCGCCACGAGCGCACCGCGCCGGATCCGATCGTCGCCATCTCCGTGCATCGCGTGCGCGACAACGCCGTCTGCCTGGACTCCAACACCGAGGTCGACGGAGTGCGGCTCGGCCCGGTCGACGACGTCGCGACCGTCCGTCTGGGCTTCGAGCGCGTCGACCTGCTGCCCGGCGAGTACGTCGTCGAGGTCGGCGTCTACCACTCGGCGTGGGAGTACGCCTACGACACCCATCTGCAGGCCTATCCGCTGCGCGTGATCGGCCGCGGAGAGGCGCACGGCATCTTCCGTGCCCCGCATCGCTGGGAGGTCATCGCGTGAACATCGACGACCTGCGCGAGTCGATGCGCAAGCGGCGCACGATGTGGCAGCGCAGGCGCGCGGCGATCGTGCACGTCGACGTCGACCGCGAGCTGCAGCCGCTCGCGGTGCCGCCGGACTATCCGACGGTGATGGTCATCGTGCACCTCGGGGGCGCGGTGATCGGCCACATGTTCCTGCCGGGGGGCGCGGTGCTGTCGCCCGCGGAGCAGTGGCAGCAGATCGCGTGGCGTTTCGGCCCGGTGATCTGGCGCGAGCGGATGCGCCGCACGCTGCGCGAGGTCGCGCGGGCCTCGGGCCCGGCCAGCCCCGCGCCGGACCCCTCGGTCTCGGTGATCGTGTGCACGCGGAATCGGCCGGAGCACCTCGAGCGGTGCCTCGAGAGCCTCGCGGCGCTGCGCACGCCGGCGGCCGAGATCCTCGTCGTCGACAACGCCCCCAGCGACGACGCGTCTCGGCGCGTGTGCGAGCGGCACCCCGTGCGCTACGTACGCGAGCCGATCCCCGGGCAGACCCGCGCGCGCAACCGCGGGATCGTCGAGAGCACCGGCGACGTCGTCGCGTTCACCGACGACGAC
>JALYLO010000421.1 GCA_030774175.1 Actinomycetota bacterium | reverse complement strand
GCGTTCGGCAAGTGCGTCTCTTCGAAAGCAAGCACCGGCTAACGCTGTTCAAGAACAGCTTGTTCGAAAGGGCCGCCACGCGCGGCCCTTTCACTTTCGCCCAACCCGCTTGACAACTCCCCCGCAGCAGGCGTAACTCCTACGCCTATGGCGCACGAGCTACCGACCGGGACGGTCACCTTTCTGTTCACAGACATCGAGGGCTCGACGACTCTGCTCAAGACCCTCGGCAGCGGCCGCTACCACGACGTGCTCGCGGAGCACCAGAGACTGTTGCGCGCGGCGGTCGCCCAGGGGGAAGGCCGGGAGATCGACACTCAGGGCGACTCGTTCTTCTTCGCTTTCCGCCGGGCCGGCGATGCGGTCGCCGCCGCAATCGCCGCGCAACGAGCTCTCGCCGGATTTGCGTGGCCTGACGGCCTTGCGGTCCGCGTGCGGATGGGGCTCGACACGGGAGAACCGACGGTCGGCGGCGAGCGCTACGTGGGACTGGGCGTGCACCGCACGGCGCGCATCATGGCCGCCGGGCACGGCGGGCAGGTGCTTCTCTCGTCGACGACGCGTGACCTTGCCGAGGACGAACTGCCCAATGAGGTCGCTCTCCGTGACCTCGGAGAACAACGGCTCAAGGATCTCGACAGGCCGGTCAGGCTCTACCAGGTCGCAGCTCCCGGCCTGCTCGACCTCTTTCCGCCGCTGCGCACGCTCGACGCGGAGCGCTCGAGCGGGGGGCGATCACGCCCTCGCCTGCGCGTGCTTATTCCCGTTGCGGCCCTCGTCGCGGCAGCGATCGCGCTCGGCGTCGTCTTCGCGACTCGTTCGGGAGGGAGCGGTGGGACCGTTGTCGCCGCGAATTCGGTGGGCCTCATCGACCCGAAGACGAACAAGGTCGTGGGACAGATCGGCGTTGGCATCCGTCCCGGACCACTGACCGTCGGCGGCGGCTCGGTCTGGGTCGGCAACGAGGAAGACAAGACGCTCTCGCACATCCTGGTGGCGGGACGGTCGGTCAAGAGGTCGATTCCGCTCGACGCAACTCCAACGGGCGTCGCGCAGGCCGACGGCGCCGTGTGGGTCGCGGAAGGGCCGGCCGGCGCGCTGGCCCGCATCGACCCACAGTTCGAGACAGTGGTGAAGACGATCCCCGGCCTCGCCGGCGCGGTGCGTGTCTCCGGGCCGCCGAGCGGCAGCGTTGCCGTCGGCGACGGCAAGGTCTGGGTCGTATACGGCAGCTCGGCTGTAGCCCGGATCGATCCGGCCAAGAACGCCGTCGCGGCGACCGGGTTCGCCGGACGGGACCCGGTGGCAATCGCCTACGGCGAGGGAGCGGTGTGGATCGCGAACCAAGGCGACAACAGCGTCTCGAAGTTCAGCGTCACCACGGACAGGACCGTCTCGGACGTCAGTGTCGGGCAGGGGCCGAGCGGCGTAGCGGTAGGAGGCGGCGCCGTGTGGGTCTCCGACAGCGACGACGACGCGGTCTCACGGGTCGATCCGACCTCGAGGGCGTCCAGGACGATCGCCGTCGGACGCGGACCGGTCGGGATCGCCTACGGAGAGGACGCCGTCTGGGTCGCAAACAGCAAGGACGGCACGGTCACGCGAATCGATCCCGCGACGGGCAGCGTCGTCAAGACGATCAAGGTCGGCGGGCGCCCGGTCGGAATCGCGGTCGGCGGAGGACTCGTCTGGGTGACGGTCCAAGGGACATAGCGGCTCACTTCAGGCAGGCCGCTGCGAGATCGAAGGAAGGGTGCAGCACTAGGCACCCCACCCGCTTCGACACGAACGTGAGATCGTTTTCGGCCTCGTAGGCGGCGACCGGCGCCTCGTCTCGTGCCAGCTCGACGTCCAGCTTCCCGTAGGCCCGGTAGCGCGCGGAGCCCGTAAGCCTCGATGCCGCAGCGAGGCGCGCGTTGTACTTCGGGGAACTGAAGTAGGCCAGGTTGTAGTTGTAGGGAGTGCCGATCAGTCGCCCGTCGAACAGTACGTTGAGCATCGCGTAGGGATCGAACCAGTCGGGCCCGAAGCCGAGGAGCGTCATGTCGTAAGGCGTCCCCGGCGTGAAGAGCCGCTGGAACAAGGCCGGGCCCGGAAACTTCTTCACCGTCACGCGCAGGCCGATCGGCTTCAAGTCACGTTGGATGATCTGCGCCTGGGCGATCTGCTCCGGCTTGTCCTGGATGTAGAGGACGGCTTGGCCGCTTCCGGTGTGGCCCCGCGCGAGCGCCTTGGCCTTCGCCGGCTGCGGTCCTCCGAGCGGGTACATGTGCGCGTCGACGAATCCGGGCATGCTCGCGGTCAAATACTGGTCCGTCGGCCGCCCGGTAATCGTGCCGCGTTCTCGGATGAGGGCCGGGCGGTCGATGGCGAAATTGATCGCCCGCCGCAGCGCGACGTTGCCCTTGAAGAGCGGCTGTGACGAGTTGAAGACGATGAAACGGACGAGCTGACCGGGCACGGCATGAAGCTGAGAGCGGTACTTCGCACCGCTTTGGGAAGGATCGGCGTCTGCGAAGTCGGCCTCGCCACGTTCGACCGCGCGCACGGGATCGGTGGCGGCGGAGATGTCGACCTCGTCAACATGGTGCGGACGCGTGCCCCGGTAGAGGGGGTTGTTCTTCAGGACGAGCTTCTGGCCCCCGACGAATTCGTCGATGTAGTAGGGCCCGGCGCTTGGCAAGGTGGCGACTCCCTCCGGAGCGATCGGCAGGTCGGCCGGAACCGCGCAGAAGGGAAACGCCGTCACCCGGGCGGGGAAGTCGCGGGCAGCGTGGGTGAGCCGGATGATCAACTTGTTGCCGCGGATCTTCATGCCGGACGGTGTCGTCGCCTTGCCATCGGTGACTGCCTTTGCGCCCACGATGTCCTGGACGTACTGCACCCACTGCGAATGCATCGCTGGGCTCAGGATCCGGTCGATCTCGTGCGCGAAACTCTTCGCTGTCACCAGCTCGCCCGTGTTGAAGCGAAAGCCGCTCTTGATCGTGAACGTGAACGTCGTCCCATCGCGCGAGACGGCCGGGTAGCCGGCCGCGACCTCCGGCACGACGCGCGTCCCTGCCGGCGAAGGCTTGTCGGGGTAGTTCATGAGCAGTGCGCAGGTCGCCTGCAGTTCGACGTAAGCCTCGATCGAGATCGCCGGGTCGATCGAGCTGGGGAGCCCGGCAATGCGAAAGATGCCACCTTCACGGTGCGACCGGCCGGACGCGGCCGCGATCAGTAAGCCTGAAGCGAGCGCGAGCGTCGCAGTGGTAGCGAGGAGTCTCCGCGGCATCCGGTCCTGCGCCAGTCATACACCTTCCGGCGCGCGGACGGAAGCGGCGGGGGTGGGATTCGAACCCACGGGACGCTTGCGCGCCCAACGGTTTTCAAGACGCACCTTCCACCGCATAGCCGAGCCAACCAGGCGGCCTGCGGGACAAGGTGCGGGCCAGTCGCGAGCCCCTGCGTCACGCCGCTCGATGTCGAATGACGCACTTCCGCTCCGTCTCGAGCCGGTGTACGTTCGGCCCGACAACGTAATGCGCCCGCGACGCAGACACGTCCGGGCGCCGGCACCACGAATGGAGGTCCGTGATGCGCCCGGAGTCTATGAAAGGCCTGTATCTCGTGAAGTGGACGCTGGTCGACTGGCGCGAAGGATGCGCGTCGACGGGCCGAACCGTTTCGCCGGCGGCGTCGGGTCCGCCTCGTACTCGCGGACGAGTTGCCGCGCCTTCGGATTCTTGGCGAGCGCCTGCGCGAGCTTCGTCTGTCGCACGGCTCGCTTTTGCTTCTGGGTTGTTGCGCGGCCGACTGTTTCACCTTGCATCGTTCACCCCTTCACGTTTGGCGCTGCGCGGGGGCAGCGAAAGGAGGGTCCGCCCCCGCGCGCGCGCGTCGACCCGCGAGCAGACGGGTCGATCTTTCAACTCACTCGCCCTCGAGAAGACCGATACAAACTCCGGCGGCGGTTGCGCTCGAGCACCAGACCCCGTGGGTAGCGGGGGTCGTGTAGCAGGCTGATGATCACCGATTCCGCTTGTTCGCGTGTGCAGTCGGCGAGTTCCACACGGAACGCCGGGTCGTCGTCGGCCGTGATCGTCCACGAGGCTTTCACTGCCCCGTCCACTGGGCAACCCGCTGCCGCAGCTCGACCGCCACGTCCTCGATGCCCTGCATCCGGGCTGCGGCGGCAAGGTCTGCGACACGCAAAGCCTCGATGCGAGCGGTCGCGTCGTCGACGTCCGAACTGCGGCGCTCCTCGAGCTCGGCCAGCCGCTGCCCAAGCTCACTGATTCGGGTTCGTAGGAGCTTCATGGGACCGCCACCACCTTGACAACGATGTTCGAGGCCGGGCCTAGTG
>JALYLO010000420.1 GCA_030774175.1 Actinomycetota bacterium | reverse complement strand
CTCCTGAGCGGCATGGCGCGAGCATAGGCGTCGGGCGGAAAAAAAGCCCATTCGCGCCGCGCGCCGGGTTAGGCTCGCGCCGGACCATGGCCGGACGCCGCCTGACCGTCTACTACGTCGTCCTCGGCCTCGCGGTCGCGGTCGTCGCCACCCTGGTCCTCTCCGCCGGGGCTAAGGAGAAGGCGCAGCCCTCGATCGCGGGCGGCTACGACGTCCCGCAGGGGCAGGCGTGCCTCGGCGATCAGATCGACGTGCGTCAGTCCGGCCAGTTCGCCAGCATGCAGCGGGCCGACGGGTCCGGCGCCGGCAAGCTGCGCTTCAAGCAGGGCCGGCTGACCGGCGAGGTGAGCTGCCTCAAGGGCGGCAAGCAGCCGCTCCGCGCCACCGTTCGCGCCGGAGCGGTCGCGGGCACGCTGGGCGACGCACCGCTGAAGGCTGACTTCGCGCGCGAGCCGCCGGACCCCGGGGCCCAGAAGCCGTCGCCCCCGGGCGCGGTCAAGGGCAACTACAAGCTCGTGCCGCGCTCGGCCTGCCTCGGCGGCAAGATCGAGCTCACCGGGTCCAGCAACGCGCTCGAGGTGGCGGGCAAGAACGTCAAGGGCGCGCTCGTCTACGGCGACGCCGGCAAGCTCACGGGCACCGCCACCTGCGCCGCCGGTGACGAGGCGCAGATCGCCGGGACCGCCTCCAACCGCGACCTCAACCTGACGATCACGCGAGCGCAGCCGCCCGAGGGCGCGCCGCCGAGCGAGAAGATCTCGGCCCAGAAGATCCGCGAGTTCCCGAAGCTGCTCGCCGCCTTCTTCATCGCCGTCGCGATCGTGATGCTCGCGGCCCGCTTCGTCGGCATGCTCGCAGTCCGCATCGGCCAGCCGCGCGTGATGGGCGAGGTGCTCGCGGGGATCCTGCTCGGCCCCACGGCCTTCGGCGCCCTGCTGCCCGACCTGCAGCGGCTCGTGTTCCCGCCGGACGTGATCCCGTTCATCGGAGTCGCGGCCAACCTCGGGCTGATCTTCTACATGTTCCTGGTCGGGCTGGAGATCGACCTCTCCCAGCTCAAGGGCCGCATCTCCCAGACCGCGGCGATCTCCAACACCGGCGTGGCGATCCCCATGATCGCCGGGCTCGCGGTCGCCCTGCCGACCTACAAGCTCGTCGGGCCGGACCGCGGCTTCACCGCGTTCGCGCTCTTCATGGGCGTCTCGATGTCGATCACCGCGTTCCCCGTACTCGCCCGCATCCTCGTCGAGCGGCGGATGCTCAAGCGCCCGCTCGGCGTGCTCGCGCTCGCCAGCGCCGCGATCGACGACATCTCCGCGTGGTTCCTGATCGCGCTCGCGACCGCCGTCGCCGTGGCCGGATCCGGGCTCGAGGTCGTGCGCACGATCGCGCTCGCGGCGGCCTTCTGCGGGCTGATGGCGTTGGTCGTGCGGCGGGTCATCGCCCGCGCGTCGACCGCCTACGACGAGGCCGGCCGCGTCCCCGGCGCCTGGATCGTGGCGATCTTCGCCGGCGTGCTGCTGTCGGCCTACACGACGGAGCTGATCGGCATCGCGCTGATCTTCGGCGCCTTCGTGATGGGCGCGATCATGCCGCGCCACGCCGGGCTGACCGAGGACGTCACCCACCGCATGGAGGACTTCGTCGTCCTGCTGCTGCTGCCGCTGTTCTTCTGCTTCACCGGCCTGCGCACCAACGTCCTCCTGATCGACCGCTCGGAGCTGCTGCTGCTGACGCTCGTGCTGACCGTGATCGCGATCGCGTGCAAGTTCGGCGGCACGCTGCTTGCCAGCCGGGTCACGGGCCTCGGCTGGCGCGAGTCGGCGGTGATCGGGACGCTCATGAACACCCGCGGGCTGACGGAGCTGATCGTGCTCAACCTCGCGCTCGAGAAGGGCGTCATCAGCGAGGCGCTGTTCGCGATGCTCGTGATCATGGCCCTCATCACCACGTTCATGGCCGGGCCGATCCTCAACCTGCTCGACCCCACGAACAAATACGGCGCGCCGGTCGAGGAGGAGCTCGAGACGGCACGCAAGGAGAGCCAGGACCTCTCGAGCCTCCCGATCCCGGAGCGCGCGATCCTCGTGGCGCCGCAGACCGAGGGCGCGCTGCCGCAGCTGCTCGCGCTGACCGAGCCGCTGGCGCGCTCGACGCCGCCGCGCGAGCTGATCCTCGCCCGCCTGATCCCGCCGCCGCGGGGCGCGTCGGTGCGCGGCGGGCTGCAGACCGAGGGCTTCCTGCTGCGCGCCGCCTCGGCCGAGGTCCAGGC
>JALYLO010000419.1 GCA_030774175.1 Actinomycetota bacterium | reverse complement strand
GGCGCGAGAACGTGCGCAAGCGACTCGCGCCGCTCGAGGGAACGCCGGGGCGGACGACGTACTCTGATGGGGCGGTGCAAATCGAGGCCGATTCGGAGCAGCTCGTCGTGCGCCCGTCGTTCGGGCTCGCGCACGAAGGCTCCTACGACACGGTTCACGTTGCACCCCTCCTGGAGGAGATCGCGCACGACCACCTGGTTGCCGCGGTGCTCGTGCGGCTCGGCGGCTACGCGGTCGGCGTCTTCGAGGGGGAGCGGCTCGTCGTCTCCAAGGTCGGCTCACGCTTCGTGAAGAACCGCCACAAGAAGGGCGGTTCCTCCGCGAACCGCTTCCGCCGCCGGCGCGAGGAACAGGCACGCGCGCTGGTCGACGAGGCGGCCGAGGTGACGGAGCGCGTCCTCGCACCGTGGCGCGACCGTGCGACCTTCGCCGCGCTCGGCGGCGACCGCAGCGCGATCGACGCGGTGCTCGCGGCGCGCCCCGAGCTCGCCTGGCTCCAGAAACGATCGCTCGCCCGCTTCTTCACCGTCGCGGAGCCACGGCAGCGCGTGCTCGAGGCGCTGCCGTACGACCTGTACGCCGTCGAGGTCACGCCGTTTTCGCAACACTGACGGCATGGACGAGCTCTCCGAGGAGTACGCAGCGATCATCGCCGAGGCGCGCGCGGCCGTCGCCGCGCGGGAGGACACCTCGCCGCAGGCGCTCGAGGCCCGAATCCGCGCCGCCGGGGGCGACGCCCGGGCCGAGCAGCGCGCGCTCGAACAGCTCGAACGGGTGCTGACCGTCCAGCGCGCCCGCGCCCGCCTGACGGAGGCGGTCGCGCCGCCACCCCCTTCCCCGCCCGCGCCGTCGCTCCAGTCGGCGCTGCGGACGCGGCCGACGATCAGCGCGAACATGGAAGTGCGCCAGCAGCAAGACGGGGAGCGGTTCCTGCTCGCGTGGGACACCACACCCGCAATCGCCGGCTGGGAGGTGCGCTTCAGCGAGCGGCCCGACGCCCGCGGCGACTACGAGGTGCGTGAGTCGCTGACGCTGCCCGCCGAGTCGACCACCGTCGAGCTGCCGCTGGGCGACAAGCCGCTGCGCGTGCACCTGCTCGGACGCAGCCGCGACGGGCGGCTGTTGCGACGCGCGGTCATCTCGGCACTCACGCGCGAGGCGTGGAAGGAGCGCTGGGACCGGCGCGCGAGCGCGTCCTGATCGACTCAACCGTCTAGGGTGGCGCTTGTGCAGCGCCTCTATCAGCGGGAGGGAGCAGGACGCCCGCCGCGCGTGCGCTGGGCGCTCGAAGAGGCCGGTGCCCCCTACGAATACGTCGTAATGAGCACCGAGGTCGGCAGCGGCGCCGAGCACGCGCAGCGACATCCCCTCGGGCGCGTGCCGGTGCTCGAAACCGACGAGGGCATGCTGTTCGAGTCGGGCGCGCTCTGCCTGCACATCGCCGACCTCAACCCGGAATCCGGCCTGATCCCCGCGACGGGGACGCACGAGCGCGCCCAGGTCTACCAGTGGGCATTCTTCGCGATGACCGAGCTCGAGCCGGCGATGCTGCGCGCCTGGTCCGCGCGACGCCGCGCCGACGCCGACGCTGTGGTCGCCGCCGACTCCCGGTTGGAGAAGGCGTTCGACGCGCTCGGCGCCGCCCTCGACGGCTGCTCGTATCTCATCGGCGATCGGTTCACGATCGCCGACATCGTCGTCGGTGGCGTCTGTGAAAGTGCACGCAAGTACGACTTACTGCCCGGCTCACCGGGGGTGCGCGCCTACCTCGAGCGGCTCGACGCACGGCCCGCCAAGCAGCGCGCGTACGACACGGCTCCCTCGCCCGGCTGAGTCGGCGTCGGGTCGAAGCTCACACACAGTGAGTGCTCGGGTCGGCGCGTCGAGCCTGGGACTTCGTGACATCGCACGAGACATGTCCCACGCGATGTGATCTCTCCACAGCTTTCGTCCCGCGGGGACAGTGGTCGAGCCCCGCCAACACCCCGATCGGGCCCCCGGACGTGTCCCATCGGTGGGAATCTGTGGACGGTCCGCGACGGTGGCTGCCACCAGACGTGTCGCGCGCGGGCTCGTCCGCAGGGGGAGCTTCGTGACAGGGTCGCGCGGGGCTGAACCCGGGTCGGTTGCTAGCCCATCTCGATCTCGACCGGCAAGCCCTGCCGGCCGAGGGTGCGCAGGTGGCGGTGGTGTGAGCGGAGCGCGCGGAGGAGCGACGGCTGCGCGGTGTAGCGGACGCCGTGCTTCGCCGCGTTGCGGCGCACGATCTGCGCGATCCGCGGGTAATGCGTGTGCGGCACGCGCGGAAAGAGGTGATGCTCGATCTGGTAGTTGAGCCCGCCGAGGAACCAGGTGATCACGGGGTTGTGCGGGCAGAAGTCGACGGTCGTCTCGACCTCGTGCACCGCCCACGGCTTGCCGTTCGCCGCGACCGCCTCGGCGGTTGTGAAGTCGGCCTCCTCGACGCAGTGCGCGAGCTGGAACGTCGTCGCCGTGACGAGGCTCGTGGTCATCGCGAACGCGACGTAGCCGGCGAGCACGACCCACCACGGGTAGACGAGGAGCGGCACCACGATCGCCCACCCGATGAAGATCAGTTTGCCGCATACGAGGCCGGCAAGGTCCCAGCGCTTCGGCATGTGCAGCCTGCTGCTCGCAATCCGCCCGTGGATCAGCGCCGTGAGGTCGGCGCCCGTCTGCCAGCGCAGCACCATCAGGCTGTAGAGCGGCCAGATGTAGATGTGCTGGAGGCGGTACCACCAGCGCGGTTGCGTCGTCGGCGTCAGGCGAATGAACGGCGCCTGATTGATGTCGTCGTCGTAGCCCTCGACGTTCGTGTACGTGTGATGCGCCACGTTGTGCTTCACGCGCCAGGCGTAGCTGCTGAAGCCGAGCAGCGAGTCGGACGTCCACCCCATCAGGTGGTTGAACCGGCGGCTGCGGAAGTACGCGCCGTGGTTCGCGTCGTGCTGCACACAGAAGCCGATGAGGATTGCACCAAGAGCAACGCCCGCGAGTGCGACGATGCCGAGCACGACGCCCGGGTGCGCGAAGATCAGGGCCGACCAAGCAGTCGCGACGAGCACGAACGCGACGAACGTCTTCGCGTAGAGCTGCGCCCGACCCCACGCACGCGTCCGGCGCGAGGCGAGGTAGAGCTCGACCTCACGGCGCGTCTCGGCGATGAACGCGCCTCCCTGCTCGAACGACAGCTTCTTCGGGGCGAGGAGAGATTTCATCGGGACACGATACGCGACCTCGCCGAAAACGGGGTCTTCACGTCGCGACGCCCTCGGACCAGCTCAGAACCTGGGCAAACGGCCGGTCGGTGGCCGAGCCGTGGAGCGGGTGACGGCTGAGCTTGACGCGCGTGGAGGCCGGGCTCGTGAGGCCGCAGAGAAAGCGGGCGAGCTGGCGCGGGGACGCGAGCGCCTGCGGATATTCGTCACGCAGCGCCTGCAAGGCCTCGCGGTCGACCACCTCGTCGAGCGGCGGCAGGGGCGCCGCCTCGGGAAGCTCCTGTGCGCGGCCGGTGAGACAGAAGGTGCAGTGGCCGCACGGCTCCTCGCGCCTCTCGCCGAAGTAGCCGACGAGCGAGCGCACCTGGCAGCCGTCGTGCGTGACGAGCGAGACGACGCGCTGGATCCGTTCGCACGCGGCCTGCTCGCGGCGGTCGAAGCGCTCGACGAGCGTGTCGCAGAGATGCGCGAGCGAGGACGGCTGCGCAAGCGATGACGGCTGTGCGAGCAGCGTGTAGCGCTGGCGCACGTCGGTCGCCTTCAACTCGACGAGGCCCTGCTGCTCGAGGTAGACGAGTGCGGTGACGATGCGCTCGCGCTCCTCGCCGAGCGCCTCCGCGGAGGCCGCCGGATCGATCGTCGTCCAGCTGCGTCCGGTCCTGCCGCTCGCGACGACGCGGCGCAGGAAGTCGGCACGACCCGCGTCGAAGGCGGCGACCACGTTGTCGAACGAGCCACTCAGCGGGCGCACGGCATAGCCGGCGTAGAACGGCGTTCCCTGCTCGAGGAGCCCGTCGAGCTCGACGTAGGTGAGGATCGTCTTCAGGACAAGCGGCCGCACGTCGTGGCGCGACGACAGGTCGTATTCCGAGATCGCGAACTGCTCGCGCTCGTCGTGCGCGAACACCTTGCCGAGCACGCCCTCGATCGCCTCGCCCGTTGGCGTGTCGCCGTAGGCGAAGTTTTCGAGCGTCGGCACATCCTCGCGGCAGGCGAAGAGCTCGCAGATGCTGGGCTCGCCGTCGCGTCCCGCGCGCCCGATCTCCTGCGAGTACGACTCGAGGCCCTTCGGCAGGTTGAGGTGGTAGACGTAGCGCACGTCGGCCTTGTCGATGCCCATCCCGAACGCGATCGTCGCGACCACGACGTTCCGGTCGGAGGCCGTCCACCATTCCTGCACCTGGACGCGGTCCTCGGGGCCCATGCCCGCGTGGTAGGCGCGCGCCGGCAGTCCGGCCGCGGCAAGCAGCTTCGCGACCCGCTCGGCCGTCCGCTGGAGCGTCACGTAGACGATCGTCGACCCGGGGGCGCGCTCGCGCAGCCGGTCGATCAGCAGCTGCTCGCGCTCCGAGGCGCGCGCGGGCGTCGTCAGGAGCGTCAGGTTCGGGCGATAGAAGCCGGTCACGACCACGTCCGCCTCCTCGATGCCGAAGCCGGCGCGGATGTCGGCGGCGACCGCCGGCGTCGCGGTGGCGGTGAGCGCGAGCACACGCTCGGCGCCGAGCTCGCGCGCCCGCGCCGCGAGCTTCAGATAGTCGGGCCGGAAGTTATGGCCCCACTCCGAGATGCAGTGCGCCTCGTCGACCGCGAAGAGCGCGATCTTCGTCGCGCCGAGCTGCGTCAGAAAGCGCTCGTTGTTGAACCGCTCCGGTGCGACGTAGAGCAGCCTCAGGCTGCCGTCGCGCAGCCGATTCGAGACATCGCGCACCTCGGTCGCGTCGAGACTCGAGTCGAGCCGCGCGGCGTCGACGCCCTGGCGCGCGAGCAGGTCGATCTGGTCCTTCATCAGCGCGATCAGCGGCGAGACGACAACGGTGACGCCGTCGAGCAGCAGAGCCGGCAGCTGGTAGCAGAGGCTCTTCCCGGCCCCGGTGGGAAACACGGCGAGCGCGGAGCGGCCCGCGAGGAGCGACTCGACGACCTGCTCCTGGCCCGGCCGGAACGACCTGAAGCCGAATCGCTCGGCCAGCACCTCGCGCGCAGTGGCCACCGGAGGCTAGGAAACCTGCTGCAGCTTCAGCCGCTGCGCCCGGACGCCCTCGGCCAGCGCACGATCGACGGCCTTGCGCCGCAGCTCGTCGTAGACCTTGACGAAGCGGACGCGCGTCAGCTCGGGGTCGCTCGACGTGCGGATGTTGTAGCCGCCGCCGACGAGCCGCGCGACGTGCGTGACGAGCTCGTGCAGCGCGCCCTCGCGCGTCTGCACCGCGAGCCAGGCCTCGTCGGCGGTCGGGATCGCGAGCGTCGGCTCGATCACCGCGCGCCGGATCCGGCTGACCGTGGGCAGCTTCATGGTCGTCGCGATCAGCTCGTCGACTGCCTGGTCGGCTGTCGCGAAGTCGAGGTCGACGAGCATCCGCTCGTAGAGCTTCTCCGTTTCCTCGAGCAGGGGCGGGTCGGGATAGGCCGCGCGGAGGCGGCGCACGAGCTCACGCACTTCGAAGGGGCTCATCGGACCCGACGGTACCGGCGCATCCGGACATAGAGGCTTGACGCGAGCTAGCCGGCACCTTTACCTCACGCCAAGCCTCAGGCCATAGGCTGAAGGGGTGACTCCGCTCGACCTGATCGAGTTCCCGGCGGACGACCTGGGGCGGGCCCAGCGCTTCTGGGAGGGGCTGCTCGACGTCTCACTCCAGGAGCGGGGCTCGGACGAAGGCCAGGGCGTCCAGACCCACGGCGACGGGCCGGCACTCGGGCTGCACGAGCGTGGGCGCGGGCCGGGCGACCGCTTCTCACTGCCCTACTTCCGGGTCACCGACCTGGCCGCCGCGCTCGAGCGCGTCGTCGAGCTCGGCGGCAGCGTGGTGCACCCAGGCGAGCGGTGGGCGATCTGCCGGGACTCCGAAGGCAGCCCCTTCGGCCTCTCGCACGAAGCGTCCTAGGCGGACGGCGGGTCGTCGCCGGAGCGCTTGCGCCAGAAGCTCAGCGCGCCCGCGAGGCCTGCGACTGCGAGCGCGATCGCGCTCTTGTTCGGCTTCTTCGACTCCGCGTCGATCGCCGGCACGGCGCTCTTCGCCTTCTTCTTGAGCACGCGCTTGCCGACGGCCCAGGCCAGCCAGCCGACTGCTGCGTTGCGACGGTTGAAAACGCCCACGACACGACTCTACCCACGATCGGCACGGCGGCAAACGGGAGGAGCGGCCGGGCCGCCCCGGCGGTGAGGGCAGCTTCTGAGAAAACCGGTTGGATCGAGCCGAAGATCCGGGTTATGGTGCCCGTCCGTGGGTCTGGCAGACGCGTTTGCTCCACTGCGTGAGCAGGAATTCCGGCTGCTTTGGCTCGGCCGCGTCTCCTCCGCGGTCGGGGACGCGCTCATGCCGGTGGCGCTCGCCTTCGCCGTCCTCTCCGTCAACGGCTCGCCCACGGCGCTCGGAGGAGTGCTCGCGGCGTTCATGGTCGCGCGCGTGGGGTTCACCCTCATCGGCGGCGTCGTGGCCGACCGCCTCCCGCGCCGCGCGGTGATGCTCGCCTGCGACGGCCTGCGCGCCGTCGTGGAGGCTTTCACCGCGACGATGCTTCTGACGCACCAGATGACGCTGCCGCTCTTCTTCGCCACGGCGGCTCTCTTCGGTGCGGCCTCTGCGTTCTTCGGCCCAGCGTCCGACGGGCTCGTGCCGCAGACAATCTCTGCCGCGAACCTCCAGCCGGCGAACGCGCTGCTCGGCCTGTCACAGAACACGATGAATGTCTTCGGTCCCGCCGTGTCCGGTGTGCTGATCGCGGTCGCCGGGACCGGCTGGGTATTTGCGATCGACGCGTGCAGCTTCGCAGCCAGCGCCTTCTTCCTGCTCCAGCTCGACCTACCCGCGCAGGTGCGCGAGGTGCGCAGCCACTTCCTTCGCGAGCTGCGCGAGGGCTTCCACGAGGTGACGTCGCGCGCGTGGGTGCGCGCGCCGATCGTCGGGTTCGCGATCACGAACTTCTGCTTCGCGTCGTTTATCGTGCTCGGCCCGGTGATCTTCCGCGAACGCCTGGGCGGCGCCCGGGAATGGGGACTCGTCTCGACGTGCGGCGCCATCGGCGCCATCTTCGGCAGCCTCGCGTCGGTGCGCCTGCGCCCGCGCCGGCCGCTCACCTTGGGCTTCGTCACGACGATGCTGATCGGTGCGCCGATCGCGACGCTCGCCCGTCCGCTGCCCGCGGCCGCGATCGCCGTGGCCTGGGGCTTCGGGATGGCGTCGATCGCGCTCAATAACACCTACTGGGAGACGACGCTGCAACGGCGGATCCCCGCGAGTGTGTTCGCGCGCGTGCGCTCCTACGACATCCTTGTCTCGTTCGTGTTCATGCCGATCGGGTTCGTGGCTTTCCCGCTGATCTCCAAGGCAGTCGGCGTCGAGGCGACACTGCTCGCAGCGGCTGCCGTCGCGGCGACGACGAGCCTCGTGATCGCACTCGTGCCGGGCGTGCGAGCGATCACCGACGAGGGCGCGGTCCCCCCGTTCACGGCCAGCCCGGCCGTCCCGGCCGGTTCACCCCGCTCGTAGCGGGTCCGTAACGCACTCCCTGTGGGGAAAATGTCACACTTTCGTCGATCCTGCTTTTTTTGTAGGGACGCATCGAGCTTGGCACAACGCTCACCGACCTGACACAGACGTTCCACGGGTTCAAGCCACGACCACGCGCTTAATGAAAGTGCCTCGTGGCATCTCTCGCGCACTCGTCTTGGCACATTCCTACCGTAGCCCTGGTCTTCTGCTTGTAGGTTCATCGGTCGGGGACGACGAGGAGGCCGTTCCCCCCAAGACCTGGACCCGACGACAATGTTCATGCCGTAAGCCCGAATGGGCCGAGCCCGTTTCAATCCTAACGCCTGGCCGGGCTGCAATCCCTCTAGCTTTCGAGTGAGGCTGAACTATGTGACCCGGAAATCAGGGCGCGCCAAGCGCGGTCACCCCGTGCGTCGCATGGGCCTGAGAATACTTTCGGGTCTGCGGGTGCTACGCCACTCGGCTTCTGCTCGTGCCGAACGAAACTGGCCGACGCACGCGGACACGCGCGGACATCTCGCGACCGAACTTGGACGCGCTCGGCACACCAAAGTGCAACCCAGCGACTCGTCCTTGGGCTTCGTGCGTGAAGGACGCGCGCGACTCGGGAGCGGGCGAGACGGGCTCATCGACCGCGAATGCTACTCGGTCACGTCCAGCTGCTCCGCAATGTAGATCTGCTCCGTGGGAAGGTCGTCGTCGACAAAGCACACGACGGCGTATGTGCCGGCGGGGACGTTGGCAG